>CAZYWR010001456.1:0-4431 GCA_964651185.1 uncultured Polyangiales bacterium | reverse complement strand
GGATGTAAGACTTCGAGCGCCGCTCAACAACGTGGATTTTTGTCGCGTCGAATTTGGATCTGCACCCATCGGGGATCACTGATCGTGATGGTGATCGCTACCGCTCAGGTTCGCGTGGCACGCCAGGTACTCGCCGAGCTTCTGCCGTTCCGCGACGCTCGGCGCGGGATAGCCTTTGGGTGGCATCATGGTGTTCGTGATAGTCGGTCCCGCCGCCGCCGCTTCGTCGATGTGGGTGGCCTCGTTGATGATGCCGAGCTCCGTGTCGAAGTTGTGATCGCTCGGAGCGCCGTTGCGCTGTGCGGCGGGGACGTTGGTAGCGTGGCACTTGGTGCAGTAGCTCATCATGAAGGCTTTGATGTCGCTATCATAACTGACCATCGAATCCGCTGGACAGGTCGCGCCGCTGGGTGGGCCCACCTCCGCCGATTCATCGCTGTCGTCATCTTGGTCATCGCCACCACAAGCGGCCAAACCAAGCAGCGCCGCGACTCCTAGTACTACAGGTCGATAGGCATTCATCACGGGTCCTCCGCGCGTGAAACTAGCGGATTCGCCGACATGCGAGTGCGACATGTTGTCGCACCCGGTGGCGGCGACTTGCGTTCGACGGATTTCACACACACGGAGGGACGCCGCATCGGCTCCACCGCTGGCGTGCAGTCAGCGTGGGCGCAGAGAGGCTCCGCCCAAAGCCAGAAGGCCCGCACTTTGCGGCAATCGGCCACGTCGAGTTCGCGCGGTCGCCACTGTTACCTCTTCGGTGTATCGTTCGCGTCGATGTTTGCCGCGAGCGACATGCGCGCACCGAGCGCCATCAGCGTCGTTTTCGCGCCGCTCGCGCTCGTCCTGCTCACCGCCTGCCAGCGCCACGAGACAGCGGCGCCGAGCTGCACGGCCGAAGAGGCCGGCGCGCTCTACCAACGAAAGATCGAGCCCGTCCTGACCGATGACCATCCGAAGAGTTGCAATCAGTGCCATCTCTCTGGGATCGATCTGTCGCTGTTCGTGCGCGACACGCCCTGCCGCACGATGGCTTGCTTGCAAGAGCTCGAGCTGGTCGACTTCGAGCAGCCAGAACAAAGCAAAGTCCTGACCTGGATCGCGCGCGCGAAGCCCGAAAGCACGTTGATCACCGAGACCGTGATCCGTCAGGAGTACGACGGCTTTCTCGATTGGATCCGCTACTCGGCCAGCTGCGGCGCGAAGGTGTGCGAGACGTACGCTGATCCGTGCGGTAACGACCAGCCTGACGCCTCGGTCAAATGCGAAGTCACGGTCCCCGTCGCGGGACAGTTCAACGATCCCGGCGACTGCAGCGAGCTGACGCTCGAACAGCTGTTCACGGCAGACGTCTACGAGTGGCGCGACCGCTGCTATCCCTGTCACTTCACGAGCGACCAGGAGGTGGATGCCCCGAAGTGGATCACGGATGTGAACAAGGTCAATCAGGATCCGGCGCTCGCCTGCACCAGCGCTTCGCTCGAGACCATGCGCACGGTATTGTCGTGGGGACTCGTGGATCTGAATCTGCCGAGCAACTCGCTCTTGCTGCTCAAGCCGCTCTCGGTCGAACAGGGCGGCGTCTACCACGGTGGCGGTCACAAGTTCGACGGCACGACCGATACGACGTATCAGAGCTTTTACGAGTGGATCGCGCGTTACGCGGCGTGCCGCGCCGACGATCCGACGTTATCGCCTGCGGGTCAGGCGCCGCCAGTGCAGGACGAGAGCGACGCGGGTTCTGGCTCGCCGATTTACGATCTCTGCAACTGCATCATCATGAGATGTCACGACGAGGCGCACGCGAAGTGGGGGCCCTCCGACGAGGCCGTGATCGCGGGTTGCCGCGCCGAGGCGGTGGCGCTGCCGCGGGGCGACGCGAACGCTCGATCGGGCAACTTCTTCGAGTGTCGCGCGACTTACTGTGCAGAGGCGAACGTCGACCGCAGCGTGTGCAGTGCCGCGCTCGGCGAAACCATCTGCCTCTGATCTCGCCCAGCGCCCGCTTGCGACCTGGCGGTGCAATCGAGCTTGCGCCAGTCCGCTTGCGGACCCGCCAAAATAAGTGGAAGACAGCAGACAGACGTACCGATGAATGCCTCGCTTGAGCTATTCTTGGCTTGCGATTGACATCCGTCGGTGGGGGTCGCTGTTTTCCCCGCACGAAGGCACCTGACCAGAAAGGAGGCTGGAATGGAGCCACAGGCAAGAGAGGTGCGCACGCGCCGCCTGGTGATAGACGTTTTGGAGGCGCTCCGATTTCTGGAAAGGACGGGATTTCCCTCACCTATGGAGAGCGCCGTGCTGCTGATGTGCACGGACGGCCTCCTTCCGTTGCGGGATCCTCAGCAGGTGGTCGAGCTCGTGCGCAAGGAGGCGGCCAGCGCGCTGCATCGTGACGCCACCCTCGACGATTTCCGAGGACCCGCTCTTCACCATCTGATCGCGCAGCTCAGCACTTCATAGCGGGCGCAGGAGTCGCTCGCTCGACGAGCATTGCCAGGATGCGATCGCGCCGCTGTTCGCCATGGCGATGGATCTGCTCCGTGGTCCGCTTTCGGCGCAAACAGACGTCGAGCATGGCCGCACTCCGAACTGTCTGATCCTCCGATCCGACATCGGGTCACCGAGGATCCGCGCGGCGCGCTTCCGCCGACTTGACCTTTTCGTTGCGCGCAGGCTCGATGTGGATGGGCATGACGGACGCGGGGGGCAGAACGGCGCTGGGCGATCCCGAAATGGGGACGCATCGCGTTTTTGCCCGCAGGCTCGCGGCCGTGTCGCGCGCTTGCGCGTACGCGCTCATCGCGCTCGGCAGCACGGTGTTGTGTAGCTGGCTCTTCCGCGTGCCCGCCCTGACTCGTCTACAAGGCGCGCTCGGGGCCATGAATCCGAACGCGGCACTCGGCTTCATTCTCGGTGGCGGCGGGTTGCGGCTCCTACACCAGCCGAGCGTGCGCGCCGCGCGCAGCCGCCGTGCCCTCGCGGCGCTGAGCGGCTTGCTCGGGGCAGCGACGCTCTTCGAGTACGGCTTGCGGTGGGACATACGCGTGGATCCGCGGCTGTTCATCGATCCCTCGCGGATGCCTCCGTCAGCTCGCATGGCGCCCGTCACCGCCATCGATTTCGTGTTGCTCGGCACGGCACTTGCGCTCGAGCCGCGCCTGCCGAAAACGGGCGCGCGGCCGAGCGACGGACTCGCGCTGGCGGCGGGTGTGCCGGCGTTGATCGCGCTGCTCGGGTACCTGTACGGTGTACCGTCACTCTATGCGGTCGGTCCGTTCGCCTCGGTGGCGCTGCACACCGCGCTCGCTTTTCTGACGTACGCGTGCGGCCTGTTGATCGCGCGTCCGGAGGTCGGGCTGGCGCGCCGATTGGCGAGCGACGGACCGGGAGGCGCGTTGATGCGCCGGCTGTTGCCCGCGGCGCTGGTCATCCCGGTGCTCATCGGTTGGCTCCGCCTGATGGGTCAGCGCGCCGGCTGGTATTCGACTGAATTCGGCCTTGCGGTGTTCGCGGCCTCGAACATCGTCTGCTTTTCGGCGTTGATCCGCTGGACGGCCGGCGCGCTCGACCGTGCGGACGCGGTGCGCCGCCGCAGCGAAGCGCAGGTGCGCGCCAGCGAACAGAGCCTCGCCATCACCTTGCACAGCATCGGCGAAGCCGTGATCGCCACCGATGAACGCGGGCAGATCGTGCGTATGAATCCGGTCGCCGAGCGGCTCACCGGTGTGTCGCTCGCGGAGGCGCAACAGCGTCCGCTCGGCGATGTGTTTCGCATCATCGACCAGGACACGCGCGCGCCGGTCGAGAACCCGACCGCGCGCGTGCTGCGCGAAGGCACGCTGGTGGGGCTCGCGAACCATACCGTGCTGATCGCGGCCGACGGCAGCGAGCGGCCGATCGCGGACAGCGCGGCACCCATCCGCGACCCCTCGGGCAGGGTGCGCGGGGTCGTGCTGGTCTTCCGCGATCAGGCGGAGGTGGAGCGGCGCGAGCGCGAGCGTCAGAAGAGCGATCGGCTCTTGCGTATGGCGTTCGGGGCCGGTCGCATGGTGGCCTGGGAGATCGATCTCGAGGCGCGCACCTTCCGCGTCTCGGACAACGCGCGCGAGGTGCTGGGACTTCAACCGTCGGGTCGCTCCGAGCGGCTCGAGGCGGCGCTCGCGCTGATCGACGTGGAAGACCGCGCTCGGGTGGAGCGCGCGATCGAGCAGGCGGCGCGCGAGGGCACGGGGCGTGACCTACGCTTTCGCACCCGCCGCCCCGACACGCGCGAGACCTTATGGCTCGAGTGGCGGAGCGTCACGCGCGATGCGCCCGAGCACGGCGCGTGTCTGCGCGGCGTGCTGATCGATGTCACCGAGGCGATACGCGCGGAGGAGGCGCTGCGCGTGAGCGAGGCGCGCTATCGCACCCAGTTCGAGG
>CAZYWR010001455.1:0-3001 GCA_964651185.1 uncultured Polyangiales bacterium | reverse complement strand
CGCACGGCGTGCTGGTACGCGACTGCGCCTCGTTCGGACTCGCGCGCCACGCGCGGTTCGCGGCGCTGCCGGCTCCGGCACGCGCGCGCCTCGCCGCTGCGCTCGACGCCGTTCTCTCGACTTGATAGACCCGCGCGCATGGCTTTTCACAGCACGCGCGCCTGCGTCGAGGCCCTGGCGCGCGCAGGGGAGCTCGTGCGCATCGAGCACGAGGTCGACCCCTACCTCGAGGCCGCGGAGATCCAGCGCCGCGTGTACGCCGCGCGCGGACCGGCGCTGCTGTTCACACGCGTGAAGGGGTCGCGCTTCCCGCTCGCCTCGAACCTGTTCGGCACGCTGCGCAGGGCCGAGCTCATCTTTGCGGATGCACTCGAGCGCGTGCGCCGCTTGGTCGAGCTCAAGGTCGACCCGAACGCCGCGCTGAAGCGGCCCTGGCGCTACTGGGAAGCGCCCTGGACGGCGCTGACGATGCTGCCCCGCGCGGTGGGCAGCGGACCCGTGCTCGCGCACGGCTGCCGGCTGAGCGAGCTCCCGCAGATCACGAGCTGGCCCGACGATGGCGGCCCCTTCATCACGCTGCCTCAGGTCTACACCGAAGATCCGCAGCAGCCGTCGGCGCTGCGTTCGAACCTCGGGATGTACCGCGTCCAGCTCGCGGGCAACGAGTACGAGCCCGAGCGCGAGGTCGGCCTGCATTACCAAATCCACCGCGGCATCGGCGTGCACCATCAGGCCGCGATCGCGCGCGGAGAGCCGCTGCGCGTGAGCGTGTTCGTGGGCGGACCGCCGGCGATGACGCTGGCCGCGGTCATGCCGCTTCCCGAGGGGCTGAGCGAGCTCGCGTTCGCGGGCGCGCTGGCGCGCCGGCGCGTGCGGCTCGCGCGCCGCGACGGCTACGCCGTGCACGTCGACGCCGACTTCTGCCTGGTGGGCACGGTCGATCCGCGCGCGCCGCTCAAGCCGGAGGGCCCGTTTGGCGACCACCTCGGCTACTACAGCCTGCGCCACGACTTCCCGGTACTGCGCGTCGAGCGCGTGTACCACCGCGCCGACGCGATCTGGCCTTTCACGGTGGTGGGCCGGCCGCCGCAAGAAGACACCGTGTTCGGGGCGCTGATCCACGCGCTCACGGGTCCCGTGGTCCCCACCGTGCTGCCTGGGGTGCGCGCGCTGCACGCCGTCGACGCGAGCGGCGTCCACCCGCTGCTCTTGGCGATCGGCAGCGAGCGCTACGTGCCCTACCGCGCGCGCCAAGAGCCGCAGGAGCTCTTGACGCAAGCCAACGCGATCCTCGGCTTCGGCCAAACGTCGCTCGCCAAGGTGCTGATGATCTGCGCGGGCGAAGACGCGCCGGGCCTCGATCCGCACGACATCGCCGGCTTCTTCGCGCACGTGCTCGCGCGCGCCGACTTTCGCCGCGATCTGCACTTCCAGACGCGGACCACGATCGACACGCTCGACTACAGCGGACACGGCCTGAATCAGGGGAGCAAGCTCGTGATCGCCGCGGTGGGCGAGCCCATCCGCACGCTGCCGACCAGCGTCCCCAGCGCACTCGCATTGCCGGGAGGCTTCTCCGATCCGCGCGTGTGCCTGCCCGGCGTGCTCGCGGTGCGCGGTCCCGCGTACGAGACCTCGGGCTTACGCGGCTTCTGCGCGGCGCTCGAGCGGTCGCGCGCGATCCACGCGTTCCCCTGGATCGTGATCGTCGACGACGCCGAGTTCACGGCTCGCACGCTCGAGAATTTTCTGTGGGTGACCTTCACGCGTATGAACCCAGCGGTAGATGTCGACGGCATCGCCGCCTTCCACGAGCACAAACACTGGGGCTGCCACGGTCCTCTCGTGATCGACGCGCGCCGCAAGCCGCATCACGCGCCGCCGCTGATCGAGGATCCAGCCGTGGCGAAGCGCGTGGATGCGCTCGCCGCGCGCGGCGGGCCGCTCGCCGGGCTGTGGTAGAGGCCCGCTCCCGCGCGGAAGCACGCGTTACGCGCAGGTCGCGGCCGGCACGCGAACGCGCGCTTTCGTGGGAGGGATCGCGCGCCGCTCGTGTGTTAGCTTCGCGTACGCCGATGGAGCTCGAGGCCAACGAGAGCTTGCGAAGCGTCCGCGCGCGCGGCGCTTGGGAGCGCGCGAGCGGGGAGGGCGCGTGGCGTTGCGCGCTCTCGTTTTGCCTCGCCATCGCGGCTTGCACGGCCCCGCAGTTCAGCGACGCTAGCTCCGTCCCCCTCGAGGCGGGCGCGGCGCTCGACGCGAGTCCGCGCCTCGGGCTAGACGCGGACTGGACTCCCGACGCGGGGCCCGATCCGGCGGCGGACGGATCCAGCTCGCAGCTCGAAGCCTGGCAGCAGGAGCTGCTCGGTAGCTACGCCGCGAAGATCTACGACTTTGCAGAGAGCGTCGATCACGTGGTTTCGATGGAGAGCGTGCTGGCATTCGTCCAGATCGTCGAGGGTGAAGGCGTGGTCGAGCTCGTGTTGCAACCATGTGACGTAAACATCGTCGCCAACGACGTCTCGAGCCTCGTCTATCTCCACCCAGAAAAAATCCCGGCGTCGCGGCAGCGCATTACGTTCGCGGACCGAGAGTGGAGCACCACGCCCGCGCCGCTCGGCGTGGGCTACGACTTAGACCCGCCAGAACGCTGCCGCGGGCATGAGAGCGCGTCGGTGCCGGCAGACCCGGTCCAGACCTGGAATCCGGGTAGTTGCAAATGTCCGTCTTCCGCATCAGCCCCGCCCGATCTGAACGATTGCCGGATCAACGACCAAGACCAGGACCAGGAGCCCGGTTACACGGTGCGGCTCCGCTACGACCTGTTCCCGAACTTGACCACCGACCTGTACGTCGCCTCCGATACACGCTCGTATTTCGTGCGCGGGAAGGTCACGCTCGGCGGCTATCACTCCGCCGAGCACGTGTTCGAAGAGGACATGTATCAGTTGTCTTGCGCGACCGGCGGCTGCCAGGATTTGTCCACCGGACTGACGCGGCCGAC
>CAZYWR010001454.1:0-3148 GCA_964651185.1 uncultured Polyangiales bacterium | reverse complement strand
CGCGCTCGCCAAAGCCCGCCAGGCGAACGCCGAGAGGCTGGTCCCGAGCGCCCGGACGTCGCTCAACAGCGACAGCGCCGCGAACACGAACACCGCGAGCACGACGGTGATCAGGATGCGGCGCCCGGGCCGCTGCGCCGTGGAAGGTGCGAGAGGAGCTTCGAGACTCACGGGGGCGAAGTTGGCATGCAGCGTTCCACGGTGCCAAGCTCGGGGCCATGGAAGCGCCGGATCGCCGGGATTTTCGTCATACCAAGATCGTGTGCACCATCGGCCCCGCGAGCGACAGCTCGCGCATGATCCAGCGCCTGGCCGTCGCCGGCATGAACATCGCGCGCATCAACATGTCGCACGGGAGCCACAAATCTGCGCTGATGATCGTGCGCCGCATCCAGAGCTTGAACCGTTCGCTCAACCACCCGGTCTCGATCCTGCTCGACACCATGGGGCCCGAGATCCGCACCGGGGAGCTCGCGGCCAACATCGACCTGAAGGTGGGCGAGATCTTCTCGTTCACGGTGCTGACCAACGAGAACCCGGAAGAGAAGAGCGTCCACGTCAACTACCAGGACATGGTGAAGGACCTGAAGATCGGCAACAAGGTCACGGTGGACAACGGCCTCATCAACCTCGAGGTGCTCGACATCAGCGAAGGGCGCCTGCGCTGCCGCGTGCTCGACGGCGGGACGCTCGGCTCGCGCAAGCACGTGAACCTGCCGGGCGTGCGCGTGAACTTGCCGTCGATCACCGAGAAGGACCGCAAAGACATCGAGTTCGCGCTGGAGAACGACCTCGACTTCATCGCGCTCTCGTTCGTGCGCTCGGCGCAGGACGTGCTCGATGCGCGCGAGATCGTGCAGGCGCACGGCGGCCACGCGCGCATCATCGCCAAGATCGAGAACCAGGAAGGGGTCGATCACTTCGACTCGATCTTGGAGGTGGCGGACGGGATCATGGTCGCGCGCGGCGACCTCGGCGTGGAAGTGCCGATCGAGGAGCTGCCCACCATCCAGCGCATGATCGTGCGCAAGTGCGCGCTGGCCGGAAAGCCCGTGATCGTGGCCACGCACCTGCTCGAGTCGATGATCGACAACCCGATGCCGACGCGCGCCGAGGTCACCGACGTGGCCAACGCCGTGTACGAGCAAGCGGACGCGATCATGCTCAGCGGCGAGACCGCGACCGGCAAGTTCCCGGAGCGCTGCGTGGAGATGCTGGATAAGATCGCGCGCCACATCGAGAAGGAGCCCGGGCACAACTTCTATCTGTTGCGCAGCCGCGAAGGGACGCGCGGCGAGCTCGCGCGCAGCGCCTGCCGGCTCGCGGACGCGCTCAGCTCGCCCGCGATCGTGGTGATCACGCGGCGCGGGTCGCTCGCGCAGCTGGTGGCGAGCTACCGGCCCCAGCGCGCGATCATCTACGCGTGCACGAACATGAGCACCACGCGCCGAAAGCTCTGGCTCTACCGCTCGATCGTCCCGTTCAAGCTCGACTTCTCGAGCGATCCCGAAAAGACGATCCGCGCCGCCTTCGAACGGCTGCGGCAGCGCAACCGCTTGCTCGCCGGCGATCCGGTCGTGGTCGTCTCGGACGTGCTCGCGGGCGGCGACAGCGTCAGCAGCGTGCAAGTGCGCGTCTTCCATTGATCGCGCCCGACTGCGGCCCTGCGGCTCGCCGGGCGCTCCCGGCGGCGACCGCGCGGGAGGTCAGAGCGCGCGCCAGCACACGCTCATGGTCGACGACGCCGCGCGGCGCCGCCGGCCCTGCGACGCCCGGCGCGCGCGAACGCCTCGAGCACGAAATCCCAAACTGCCGCCACGCGCGGCACCTCACGCAGCGCGCGATGACCAACCAGCCATAGCTCGAGCGTAGGCAGGCTGCCGACATCTGCGGCCAGCTTCGGCGCGACCAGCGCGGGAACGAGCGGTCGCAGCTGCGCGTAGCTACGCGACAGCAGCGCGAGGCCGAGCCCGGCCTCGGCCGCCCCGAGCAGCGCGTTGATGCTGCTCGTGCGCAGCACGATCGAGCTCTCGTGTACGCGCTCGAGCACCCAGCGCGTCGTCGGCAGGAGCGCCAGATCGTGGCCCCACGTGAGCCAGCGCGCGTCCGCGTAGCTGCGCAGGCTCCCGAGCTCGCGCACGTAGTCGGGCGCGCCTAGGATCACGTCAGGCTCCTCTGTCAGCTTGATCGCGAGCAAATCGCCCGTGCTCGGGCGCGTCGTGCGCAGCGCCAGGTCGGCCTCGCGGCGCGTGAGGTCGCTGTAGCCGATGCTGGCGTCGAGCTCGACGCGCAGCTGCGGGTAGCGCTCGAGCAGCTTTGGCAGCGCGGGCGCGACGAAGTGATCGGCGACGCCCGGCGGCGCCGTGATGCGCACCACGCCTTCTGGTTCGCGCTCGAAGCCCTCGGCGGCTGAAGCCAGCCCGAGCGCCGCCTGCTCGATGCGCTCGGCGTGTGCGATCAGCTGTTCGGCCGCGGCGGTCGGCAGCACGCCATCCTGGGTACGATCGAACAGACGCGCCGCGAGCGCCTGCTCGAGCGCTTCGAGCCGGCGCCCGATGGTCGATGCATTGACGCGCAGCGCGCTCGCGGCGCCGCGCAGCGTGCGGCTGCGGAACAGCGCGAGCAGCACGCGCGCATCGTCCCAGTCGAACTCGGCGCCGGCGGGCCCGCGCGACAGGGGCTCGGGCCGGTGTTGCATTTTCGCGGCCATGCACCGCATTCTTGCTGCTTGTGACGAGATCCTGCAACACGCAAGCTCCGCCCAGATGTCGGAGCGCGCGGTGATGCGCGCGAACGAAAGGATGGAGGTCGCGATGAGCTCGTCACAGCCAGAACTTCACGTCGTCTTCGGGGCCGGGCAGGTCGGGCCCGTGCTCGCGCAGAAGCTCGCCGGGCTCGGCCACCAAGTGCGCATGGTGAGCCGCCGCGAGCCGCAGTCCGTGCCTGCGAGCGTCACTTGGGTCGGCGGCGATCTCAGCGACGCGCGCTTTACGCGCGAGGTCACGCGCGGCGCGCGCGCCGCGTACCACTGCGCCAACCCCATGCGCTACGACCAGTGGGAGGAGCTGCTGCCGCCGCTGTCGCGCGCGATCCTCGAGGGCGCCTCGGGTTCGGGCGCACGGCTCGTCGTGCTCGACAATCTGTACAT
>CAZYWR010001453.1:0-5112 GCA_964651185.1 uncultured Polyangiales bacterium | reverse complement strand
CGGCGGGCGGGAGGAAGTCGAGGAGCTTGGCTCGTTCGCGCTCGCCCATGGCAGCCCTGTAGCACGCGCCCGGTCGGGGCGGGGAATTCCGACGCGTGCTACACCCACGCTCGCGTGCGGGCCGCGCGCTTTGGTGATCTGCGTAGGCGCCGCCTTGCGCGTTTCGACGTGATTCATTCTCGCGCGGCCAGCGCGCTTCGACGATGGCAGCCACAAGCGCATGAAGTTTCTGCTCACGAACGACGACGGCATCGATGCCCTGGGCCTCTCGCTGTTGAGCGAGGTGTGCGCCGACCTCGGCGAGGTGACGGTCGTGGCGCCAGAGAATGAACAATCCGGTGTCGGCCACCGTGTGCATACGCGCGGCCCGCTCAAGATGGCGGAGCGCGCCTGCCAGGCCGGACAGAGCGCGCGACGCTACGCGCTTTCGGGGACGCCCGCCGACTGCGCGCGGATCGGGCTGCGGGCGCTCGCGCTCAGCGCCGACTGGGTGCTCTCGGGGCTCAACCACGGCGGCAATCTGGGCGTCGACATCCACATGTCCGGCACGGTCGCCGGCGCGCGCGAGGGCGCGATCCTCGGCTGTCAGGCGCTCGCCATCTCGCAGGTGCTGAGCGCGCGCCACCCGCCCGATGTGGCGCGCACGCGCCGCCTCACCGAGCGCGTGGTGCGCGAACTGGTCCGTAAACCGCTCGGGCGCGGGCTCCTCTACAACGTGAACCTGCCCTTCGCGCCCGAGAGCGATGAGCCCGAGATCGTGGTGTGCACACCGGACCCGAGCCCGCACGACGTGCGCTACGCGTCGGTGGAGGGCGGCTACGAGTACGCGGGCGTGTTCCTCAACCGGCCACGCCAAGCCGGTCTCGACGTCGACATCGTGTTCGCCGGCAAGATCGCGGTGAGCGTCCTCTCCATCGTTTGATGGCGCGATCGGGGAGGGTCTGCTTGGCGCGCGAGCGGGGCGACACTAGAACCCCAGCGTGGCCGGAAGAGTTCGCTTTCAGACCTTGGCGCTTGCGCTGTTGATCAGCACCATGGCCGTGATCGCCTGGGGCGCCGTGGTGCGCGTCACCGGCTCGGGCGCCGGTTGCGCGGATCACTGGCCGCTATGCAACGGAGAGCTCATCCCGCGATCGCCCAAGATCGAGACCTTGATCGAGCTGACGCATCGCGTGACGAGCGGCCTTTCGGGTTTGCTCGCGATCGTCGTGTTCGTCGCGGCTCGTCGGCTCTTCCCCGCGCATTCGCCGGTGCGCGCCGCGAGCACGTGGGGGCTCGCGTTGATGCTCATCGAGGGCGCGATCGGCGCGCTCTTGGTAAAGCGCGGCTTGGTCGCCAAAGACGCCTCTGAAGCGCGCGCGCTGGTGGTCGGGCTCCACCTGTGCAACACGTTCTTGTTGCTCGGTGCCCAGGCGCTCACCGTCCACTTCGCGCGCGGGGCAGCGCGCTGGCAGCTGCACGGGCGCGCTGGATTGGTCGGCGCGCTCGCCTCGGCGCTCGCACTTGCGCTCGCATTGGGCGCGAGCGGCGCGATCACGGCGCTCGGCGACACGCTCTTTCCGGCCGCGAGCTTGGACGCGGGGGTCGCGGCGGACTGGGCGCCCAGCGCGCACTTCTTGGTGCGCTTGCGCGTCTACCATCCGCTGCTCGCCGTGATCGGCGGGGCGCTCTTGGTCTATCTGGTGCAGCAGCTTCGGGCGTCGCTGCACACGCCCGAGGTTTCGCGTTGGGCGCTCGCGGTCACGGGCGCCTACCTGTCGCAGCTCGCGCTCGGCGCGCTCAATCTCGTGCTGCTGGCGCCGGCGCCCGTGCAGATCGCCCATCTCGTGCTCGCCGATCTGGTGTGGCTCTCGCTCGTGATGCTCGCCGCCCACGCCCTCGGCGTGCCGAGGGCTCAGCTGAGCTTGGAGAGCGCCGCGTCGTAGTTCGGCTCCTGAGCGATGTCGGGCACCTGTTCCGCGTACAGCACCTTGTCGTTTTCGTCGAGCACGAGCACGGCGCGTGAGCACAGACCGGCCAACGGTCCGCTCTTCATCTCCACGCCATAATCGCGGCCAAAGCTCGAGCGGAACGCGGACAACGTCACCACCTTGTCGAGCCCCTCGGCGCCGCAGAAGCGCTTGGCGGCGAAGGGCAGGTCCTCCGAGATACAGAGCACGCTCACGCCCTTCCCCGCGGCCATCTGGTTGAACTTGCGCACGCTGGTCGCGCACACCGCGGTGTCGATGCTGGGAAAGATGTTCAGCACCTTCTTCCCAGGGAAATCCTTCAGGCTCGCGCGCGCGAGATCTTGCTTGAGCAGCGAGAAATCCGGCGCCTTGCTGCCGACGGCGGGCAGCTCGCCTGCGGTCTCGATCGGGTTGCCCTTGAACTTGATGGTCGCCATGCGTTCTCCTCCTCGTATCGCTCGCGCGCGGCGCGCAGCTCTTCGCTTTGGGGCGCATATAGCGCACGCTGACGCGGCTTCGAACGTCGGGATCAATCTGGTGGCTCGGCCTGCGCGGGCTCGCGCTAAGATGTGCCGCGATGAACCGCCTCGGCCGAACGCTGTGGCTCGCGGCAGGGCTCGGCTGCGGCGCCGCGCAGACGGATGGGGGACACGCCAAGCCGTCCGCGGCGTCAGCGCCGCTCGCCGCGCCGCCAGCCGCATTCGACGCGGGCGTGTCCGCGCCAGGATCCGTGCAGGCTTCCGAGATGGCCCTGCGGACCGCGAGCACAGCGGCCGGCGTCCACGCGGCCGCGCCGCTCGCCCCGGGGATGGCGAGCTCGGCGGTCGCCATCGACGCGGCCGTGCCGCTCGGCGCGGAGCCGACGCAGCTGGCCGCGCTGCTCGCGAGCTTTCCCCCCGCCTCGCACAGCACGTCGATCGGCAGCGCCACGAACGGCCGGCTCGAGGGGGGCGTGCCGCTGCCGCGAACCGGCCCTGGTTTTCGCTTCAACGATCGGCGCAACGCAGACTCGCGCTTCGGCACCGTCGAGACCGTGCGTGCGTTGGTGCGCGCGGCCGCGACGGTCGCGCGCGAGCGGCCGGGCAGCGAGCTGGTCGTGAATGATCTCAGTCTGCCTGCGGGCGGCCGGATCCCTCGCCACGGGTCGCATCGCGCTGGTCGTGACGCCGACGTGCTCTTCTACATGCTCGGCGACGATGGAAAGCCGCTGCCGGCGGTCGGCGCCCCGCTCGAACCCGACGGCACCGGCTTCGACTACAAAGACCTCTCCATCCCGGACGACGACGTGCGGGTGCACCTGGACACGCCGCGCACCTGGCGCGTGCTGCGCGCGCTGCTCGAAGATCCAGAGGCGCCTGTCCAGCGCGTATTCATCGCCGAGCATCTGCGGGCGATGCTCTTGGCGCAAGCCGAGCGGGAGAGCGCGCCGGCCGAGGTGATCGCGCGCTTCGCCGAGGTGACCTGCCAGCCGAGCTATCCGCACGACGACCATTTCCACGTGCGCTGGTTCTGCAGCGCGGAAGACCTCAAGGCCGGCTGCGAGGACTTGCCGCCGCTCTATCCATGGCGCGCAGCCGAGCTGAAGCGGGCGGGCGTGGCGCCCGTGCTCGCGAAGAAGAGCCGCTCGGACGATCCCGCGCCGCTCATGACGAAAGCAGAAGCCGAGCGCGAGGTCGAGCGCCAGGCGCCGCACCCCGACGTGCTCGCGTTTCTGAAGCGCCGGCATGCCTGGGAGAAGCAGCCGCACCCGGGGCGGCCTTACTGCCCCTGAGCGCGGCGATACCGAGCGCGCACGCGCGTACTAAAGTGGCGGCGTGTCACGCGCGTTGCGTTTGATTCGCCCGCTCGAACGGGCTTTGTACGCGGGCCATCCCTGGATCTATCGCGATGCGCTCGCCCCGTTCGAGGCCGCGGCCGGCGAGGTGGTCGAAGTGCTCGACAAGCGCGGTCGCGTGATCGCGCGCGGCGTCGTCGACGAGGGGCCGATCGGCGTGCGCGTGTTCACCACGCAGCCGAAGGAGCGGGTGGGGCGCGCGCTGTTCGAGCAGCGCATCGCCGCCGCCTTCGCGCTGCGCGCGCGCGCGCTCCCGCCGGAGACAGACGCTTACCGGTTGTTGCACGGCGAGGGCGATCGGCTGCCCGGCGTGGTCTGCGATCGGTACGGATCGTACGCCGTGCTCAAGCTCGACGGCGCGGGCGCGCTCTCGCTGCGCGACGAGCTCGCCGAGCTCCTGCGCGCGCCGCTCGCGCAGTTAGGCGTGCGCGCCTTGCTCGTGCGTACATCGCGCAAGCAGGGCGCGGAGGTCGAGCTCGCTTGGGGCGAGCCCCCGCCGGCAGAAATCGAGGTGCGTGAGCGCGGGATGCGGCTGCTCGCGAACCTGTGGCAGGGCCAAAAAACGGGGCTGTTCCTCGACCACCGCGAGTCGCGCGCGCGCGTGCGCACCCTCGCGCGCGACCTCTCGGTGCTGAATCTGTACGGCTACACGGGCGGCTTTTCGTTGGCGGCCGCCCTCGGCGGAGCGCGCGACGTGACGACCGTGGACGTAGCGCGGCCCGCGCTCGAGCTCGCGCTCCAGACGTTCGCGCGCAATGAGCTCGCCGGCTCCCCACACCGAATCTGCGCGGAGGACGTGCCGGAATTCCTCGAGCGAGCCGCCCGCTCCGAGCTTCGCTACGGTCTGGTCATCGCCGATCCGCCCAACTTCGCGCCGAGCCAGGCCAAACTCGCGGCCGCCCTGGAGAGCTACGCCGCGCTGCACGCGGGCGCGCTCGGCCTGCTCGAGCCGGGCGGCTTCTATCTCGCTGCTTCGTGCTCGAGCCACGTGCGCGCAGGCGACAATCACGACTCGTTGCGCGAGGGCGCACGGCGCGCGCGCCGCGTGCTCGCGATCCTCGAGCACCATGGAGCGCCCTTCGATCATCCCCGGCTCTTGGCGTTTCCCGAGGGCGACTATCTCAAGGTCGTCCTGGCGCAGCTCCGCTGACCGGCCGCGGCCGCGCGCTCATTTGACCACGAGCTCGATACGGCGGTTGCGCGCGCGGTTTTGCTGCGTGATGTCGGGCACGAGCGGACGCGTCGCGCCGTAACCCTTGGCCTCGAGCCGCTCCTCCGCGATGCCGGCGCCGATCAACCAGTTTCGCACCACGTCGGCGCGCTGCTGCG
>CAZYWR010001452.1:0-16900 GCA_964651185.1 uncultured Polyangiales bacterium | reverse complement strand
ATAGATCGCGCTGCAAGCGGACGCGCGCGCGGAACAGACGGGTCTTGATGGTCTGCTCCGGGATCCCGAGGACGTCCGCGGCCTCGGCGCCGCTCATCTGCTCGACGGTACGCAGCACGAACGCGAGGCGGAACTCGTCGGGGAGCTTGTCGATCGCGCGATCCAAGACGATGCGCAGCTCCGCGTCGGAGACCTGTTGTTCGGGGCTGCTCTCGGAGGGAGTCGCGGTCAGGCCGTGCACATGGACGTCGAAGGAGGCGAAGCGGCGCTCGCGGCGCACGCGAGCGAGCGCCTCGTGGACCGCAATCCGGGTCACCCATGTGGAGAAGCTCGCTTCGCCCTTGAAGTCGTCGAGGTGGGCGTAGGCGCGGACGTAGGCGTCCTGCATGATGTCCTCGGCCTCGTCGTCGCGCCTCACGATCGCGCGCGCCGCACGGAACACGCGCTGGTTGTGCCGTCGCATCAGCAGCTCGAATAGCTGGCGCTCTCCGGCGCGGACGCGTACGACGAGCTCTTCGTCGGACGGGCAGATGGCCGCGGGCTCGCGGCTGCGCGAACCGTTGGCGCTGGGCCGCTGGTCGGTCTGTGTATCCATGATTCTCATCGAGTCGCGAGCCTCGAAATGGTTCCCGAGATTCCCACGGCTCGGCACGGGCGGCTCATGTGCTGGGGAACGTTCACCGGCCAGCCGACTCCATTGCCGAGACCTCACTGTTCAAAAGGGGAGCGGCCAATGAGGAAAGACATCGCTGCACGCATGATGCGAACGGGCGATCCGCCACGCGGAAGCTTACGATGGGTTGCGGCCTGGAGCTTGCTGCTCGGCTTCGGATGCGCGGGGGCCGATGCCGCCCCGAGCGGGGGATCTGGCGAAACCTCCGGCTCGGCGACCCCAGGCAGGGAGCCCGGCAGGATCGAGCCCGAGCTCGATCGCGCGGATTCATCCATGACCAGCGCGGCTCGCGATGATGCGGTTTGGAGCGACGCACGCGCGATGCTCGAAGAGGGGCGGCACACCTTTCGCTTCGACACCTTTGGCGACGAAGCGTTCTGGGGCGGAACGCTGCGCATTCATGATGCACTTCAAGGCGCCGCGCGCGGCGGCGTGGGGAACGGCGTGAGCCCCGAGCTGGCACTCTCGGTGGGCCTCAAAGTCGACGGCGACGCGCTGCCGCGCGCGCTCGTGCGTAAGTTACGCGCGGGCCAGGTCGATCTGCAGGACCCCGCCACGACCCTGGCGCTGCTGCGCCTCGACGCGGTGGTCGGCGTCAAAGGTATGTTCGATTCCCAAGGTCAGCACCTGACCTCGGTCGGGATTCAGTGTGCGCTATGCCACTCGACGGTCGACGACGCGATTGCGTCCGGGATCGGTAAGCGCCTGGACGGTTGGCCCAATCGCGACCTGAACGTCGGAGCGATCATCGGGTTGTCGCCCGATCTGACTCCCGTCGCGCAGCTGTTAGGTGTCCCGGAGCAGACGCTGCGCAGCGTGCTCGCCAGCTGGGGCCCGGGCAAGTTCGACGCCGAGGTCTTCTTGGATGGAAAGGCATTTCGCCCAGATGGCGCCAGCGCCGCCACGTTGATCCCGGCCGCATTCGGCATGGCCGGCGTCAACCTGTCGACGTACACGGGCTGGGGCAACGTGACGTACTGGAACGCGTTCGTCGCGAACCTCGAGATGCACGGTCAGGGCACCCTCTACGATCCGCGCCTCGACGACTCCGCGCGCTTCCCGATCGCGGCGCGGGCGCGCTTCGGGCACACACACGACGATGCCGATCTGATCACATCCAAGCTCGGGGCGTTGCAGTTCTATCAGCTCGCGTTGCGCGCGCCCTCGCCGCCGGCGTCGAGCTACGACGCGCGCGCGGCGGAGCGCGGACGCGCGCTGTTCGCGAACAAGGCGAAGTGCGCGAGCTGCCACGTCCCGCCGCTCTACACCGAACCGGGCTGGAACCTTCATACCGCGACCGAGATCGGCATCGACGACTTCCAGGCCCAGCGTTCGCCCGATCAACGTTACCGGACCACGCCGCTGAAAGGGCTGTTCACGCGGAGCAAGGGCGGCTTCTATCACGACGGCCGCTTTGCCACGCTCGCCGACATCGTCGATCACTACGATCAAGCACACGCGCTCGCTCTGAGTGCGAGCGAGAAGACGGATTTGGTCGCGTTCCTACGTTCGCTTTGATCGCGAAGCGACGTACCTAGCGGGCCGCCGCCTGCTTCGTGACCGGGTCGATCTGGCCGCCGTCGCGCACATACGCCGGCTCGAGTCGGCGGGACCGAGCTCGCTTGGAACGGCCCCTGCAACATTCCTTACTTCATCGTCGTTCATCCACAACTTCTCGCGTCGCAGCACGCTTCTTGCCGGCAGAAGTCGCGCGCGGGGCTGCGGGCGCCCTTCCGAGCCACGCGTAGATCACGGGCAGCACGAACATCGTCAGCAGCGTGGCGGTGATTAAACCGCCGATGACGACGGTCGCGAGCGGGCGCTGCACTTCGCTGCCCGGGGCGGTCGAGAACGCCATGGGCGTGAAGCCGAGCGACGCGACCAGCGCCGTCATCAGCACCGGCCGCAGCCGTAGCTCCGCCGCATGCGTGATCGCCTGCACGTGATCCGTCCCTTGCTCCTCGAGGTGCCGCGCGAACGCGACGAGCACGAGCCCGTTCAAGACGGCCACGCCGAACAGCGCGATGAAGCCGACGCCTGCGGAGATGGAGAACGGGATGTCGCGCAGCCACAGCGCGAACACCCCGCCCACGATCGCAAACGGTACGTTCAGGTAGATCAGGAGCGCCGCGCGTAGCGAACGAAAGGCCAGCCACAGCACGAACAAGATGAGCGAAAGCGCGAGCGGCACGACCACGAGCAGCCGCCCCTTGGCCTCTCGATAGTGCTCGAACTGTCCACCCCACTCAGCACGATAGCCGGTCGGAAGATCGATGCGTTCGGCTACGGCCGCCTGCGCGTCGCGAACGACCGACAACATGTCGCGCCCGCGCACGTTGAACTCCACCGTGATGCGGCGCGACTGGTTTTCGCGACTCACCTGCGCCGGCCCGGTCATCAGCTTGAGCTCTGCGACGTCGCCGAGCGGGACGATCTGACCCGTGACGGCGCGCAGCGGCAGCGCGAGTAGCGGGGCGAGGTCACCGCCGTAGCCGTGCGCCATCTTGACGGCGATGCCGAAGCGGCGTTCGCCCTCGAGCACGGCCCCTGCCATGTAGCCGACCGACAAGGTCTCCGTGACGCTGTTGACGTCACTTACCGTAAGTCCGTAGCGCGCCAAGCGCGCACGATCCGGGATCACGCGCAGGTACTTCAGGCCGGCGACCTGCTCCACGCGCACATCCACGGCGCCCGGGATCTGCCGGATGACCCGCGCAGCCCCTTCGCCCAGCGCGCGCAGCCGATCGAGGTCCCTGCCGTAGAGCAGCACCGCGACGTCCGAACGAACGCCCGCGACCAACTCGTTCGTGCGCATCTGGATGGGCTGCGAGATAGCGCCAGCCACCTCCGGCACCGAGCGCCCTAACGCCTGCTCGATCTCGTCGGCCAAAGCGTCCTTCGTCAGACCGTGGCGCCAGGCACCGCGATGTTTGAGCTGGATGTAGACATCGGTCTGTTCCATGCCCATCGGGTCCGTGGCGAGCTCGGGCGCGCCCGTCTTGCTCACCACGTGGGTGATCTCCGGGATAGTCAAGAGCGTCTTCTGCATGCTCAGGTCCTCGACCACCGACTCGGAAAGCGCGACCCCCGGCAGACGCCGAGCTTCCACCAGCAGATCCCCTTCATCCAGCTGCGGGACGAATTCTGCGCCGATGCGCGCGAAGAGAGCGCAGGCAGCCGCCAGGCTCAGCACGCCCGCCGCGATCGTCCACCAGCGATGGCGCATGGCGGCGCGAAAGCGCGGCAAGTAGAGCATGTGCACCTTGCGCACGATCCAGGTCTCGTGCTCGCCCGCCTGAGGACGCACGAAGTAGCTGGTGAGAACTGGGATGAGCGTCAGCGAGAGGATGAACGCACCGCCCAGCGCGAGCAGCACCGTGATCGCCATGGGCCGGAACAGCTTGCCCTCGACTGCAGTCAGGGCGAGCACCGGCAGGTAGACGATGGCGATGATCGCCTCGCCGAACACGCTCGCCGCGCGCACCTCCAACGTCGCGCTGCGCACGAGCTCGAGGTGCTCCTCGGAAGTAAGGTTTCGTTGGAGCGCGCGCCGCCGCTCGGACAAGCGGCGCACGGTGTTCTCGACGATGATCACGCTGCCATCGACGAGCAGCCCGAAATCGATGGCGCCCAGGCTCATCAGGTTTCCGGAGAGCCCGAGCGCCTTCATCACCACCAGCGCGAACAGCAGCGCGAGCGGGATGGTCGTCGCCACCACGAACCCGGCGCGCAGGTCACCGAGCAGCAGGAACAGGATGGCCATGACGAGCAGGGCCCCTTCGGCGAGGTTCTTACCGACGGTCGCGATCGTGCGATCGACGAGGACGGAGCGATCGTAAAACGGCTCGATCGAAGTGCCCTTCGGGAGCGAAGGCTGTAGCACCGCGAGCTTTGCTTTGATCGCCTTCGTGACGGTATGCGCGTTCTCGCCCATCAGCATGAGCGTGACCCCCACCACCACCTCGCCGCGGCCGGCCTGCGACGCGGCGCCGCGCCGCAAGCGGGGACCGAACTGCACATCGCCCACCGTGGCGATAGTGATCGGCACGCCTTGCGGCGTGGCGCTGATCACGACGCGCTTCAAGTCTTCGAGGTTCTTCACCAGACCATCGGTCCCGACCACGAAGTGCTCGCGGTTGTACTCGATGTATCCGCCACCCGCGTTGGCGTTGGAATTCTCGAGCGCGTGGACCACCTGCGCGATGGAGATGCCCGCGGCCTGCAGCCGCTTTGGATCCAGGATCACCTGATACTGCCGATCTTCGCCGCCGAAGCTGTTGACCTCGACCACGCCGGGCACCGTGCGCAGCGCGGGCCGGATCTGCCAGTCGAGCAGCTCTTCGAGCTGCATGACGGTCATGCTCGGATTGCGCACCGTGAACTGGAACACCTCGCCGAGGCCGGTCGTGATAGGGCCCATCTCGGGCTTTCCGTAGCGCCCCGGGATCGCGTCTTGCGCGTCCCTCATGCGCTCGTTCACGAGCTGGCGCGCGAAATAGATGTCCGTTCCGTCCTCGAACACGATAGTAACGACGGAAATCCCGTACTTCGAGATCGAACGCACCTGAGAAGTCCGCGGAATGCCCGCCATGACCCGTTCGATCGGGACGGTCACGTACTGCTCAACCTCCACGGGCGAGAGCGCGGGCGCAGACGTAATCACCTGCACCTGAATGTTGGTGATGTCCGGAACGGCGTCGACGGGCAGACGCAGCGCGGCGCGAACCCCGAACAGCGCGAAGAGCAAGATCGCGACCAGCACGACCGGGCGGTTGCGCAAAGACCAGTCGACGATCGCGGAGAGGAAGGCCATCGCGCTACCGTTCCTCTGCGAAGGTGCTCTTCAGCACGGCGCTCTTGAGCGTGAACACGCCCTCGACGACGACCTGCTCTCCTTCGCGCAGGCCGTTCACGATCTGGACCTTACCGCCGGCCGAGTCGCCCGGCACGACCTCGTGCAGCTCGAAGTCGCCGTCCGGATGGAGCACGAACACCACCGGCTTGTCCGCGACCTCCGTCAGCGCACTGCGCGGCACGACCAGCACGGGGCTCTTCGTGTTCTCGTCGGTGGTCGACACGTACGCGGTGCCGAACAGCCCGACGCGCAGCTCGTCCTCGCGGTTCTGCAGACGAACGCGCGCCGTGAGCGTGCGCGCGTTCGGATCGACCTGCCGCCCGATGTACTCGATCTTGCCGGCAAAGCGCTCCGCAGGGTACGCGTTGAGCTGCACCTCTGCGCTCGCGTCGAGCTTGAGTCTGCCCAGGTCTTTCTCGAACACGCGACCGAGAAACCAGACCTCCGAGAGATCGACGATGTCGCCTATCACCTGGTCGAGCGTGACCGGCTGCCCGACGACGGCGTTGCGCGTGACCGCGGTGCCCGAGATCGGCGCGCGCAGCGCGAGCTGCGAGGGCGCCGACTTGCCTGCACCCACCCCCATGGCCGCGAGCTGCTGCTCGGCGGCGCGCGCCTCGACGTCGAGCGCTTCGGCCGAAGCCAGGGCGTCGAGATAAGCCTGCTCGGACGCGAGCCGCTGGGCGCTGAGCTCTTTGAGGCGCTCCGCGTTGGCCCGCGCTGCCTTCGCTTTGGCCAAGCTCGCGGCGTATGCCGAGCGCAGGTGGCCGAGATCCGGCACGCGCAGGACCACGAGCACGTCTCCCTTGCGGATCGCGCTGCCCTCCTGGAAATTGACCTGTTCGATGCGGCCTGCGACCGGCGACGACACGCGCGCCGTACGGTCAGGGTCCGCCACGATCTCACCGGGCAGTCCGATCGTGATCGGTAAGATCTCGCGCGTGACCGGACTCGTGCGGATGGCGGAGCGCTGGAGCACTTCGTCGCGTAACCGAACGCGCTTGGGCAGCTCTTCGTGCGCGGGCTCGTCGCTGTGAGGCGGCTCTGCGTTCGCGCCTCCTTCGGCGCGCTCGGCGCCGCCGGGCGCGGGTGCGGCTTCAGGCGGCTTTCGATCGCAGCTCAGCAAGACCAGCAGGCTTACCGCCAGGCATGAGCGCGTACTCATCGGGCGCCTCCGGGAAAGGGGAGTCCGGCCGCGCGCACGAGCTCCACCGAGGCCAGACACAGCGCGAGCTCCGCGGCGATACGCTGGTTCAAGAACTCGATCAGCGCCTGCTGCGGGACGATCACGGCGCTGATCGCCAGCTTGCCCGTCGCGATCGCAAGCGCGATCGACTTCAGCGATCGCTCCGCGCGGGCGATGCGCTCCTCGCTGAAGAGCGCCTGCGCAGAGCGCGCCGCCTGGAGCGCTTGCCACGCGTCGACCACCTCGAGCCGCACGTCGCGCTGCGCCTGCTCGAGCAACGCCGCCGCGCGCCGCGCGAGCGCCGCGTTTTCCGCGACCTGCCCGGAGAAGTCGCGTCCGATCGGCGCCGGCAGCGTGATGGGAATCGAGACGCCCGCGCCGAGGACGCGTTCATCGAAGCCGTCGCGCTGGGCGATCACCGAGAGCGTCAGGTTCGGGATGCGCGCGCGCCGGTAGGCCTCGGACCAGGCTTCGAACGAGGCGCGCGCGGCGTCGACCGCCGGAATTTCCGGCCGCTTTGCGATCGCCTGGCGCGAGAGCGCGGCGGCGCCCCCGTCGACGGGCGAAAGCGGCGTGAGCTCGCCGTCGACGCGCAGCTCGCTCAGCGCCGGATCGCGTCCCAACATGGTCGCGAGCGCCGCGAGCGCGGTATGGAACCGGCGCTCGGCGTCGAGCCGCGCCTGAGTCAGACGAACGGACGACAGCTCCGCGAGGTCTGCGTCGATGCCGGGATTGAGCCCGCGCTCGGCCGCTGCCTCGGCGGCCGTGGTGGCACCTGCGAACGTCTGCTCCAAGCGCTGCGCGGTCCCGAGCGCCTCGCGCGCCGCCAGCACCTCGAAGTAGCTGCGCAGCGCGGCCGCAGACACGTCGCGCTCGACCGCGAGCGTGGCGCTCTCTTGCGCGCGCCGCTCGCCCGCGAGCGCCCGCTTTCGCGCGCGACGCTGACCCGCGATCTCGAGCTCCTGCGAAAGGGTGCCGTACCAGTTCGTGGCCTCCGCGGCGGGGCCGACGCGCCGCGCACCGGAAGCCGCGAGCACGGGATTGGCAGGCAGGAGCGTACCCGCGACGCGCTGGCGTCCTTCGACGGCCGCGATGCCCTCCCGTTCGGCGCGCGCCTGCGCGCTCGCCGCGAGCACGCAACGCACCACGTTGTCTCGCGAAAGAACCTCGTCACACCCTGCAGCGGCGCTCGCCTGCGCGCTCGAGATGCACCACCACGCGGCCGCCAGCGCGGCCCACCCACGATTCCGCATCCTCATACTCGCACCTATCGCCCACGGACAGGCGTCCCTACGGACGCGCCCGACGAGGATGCGCGCGGGCGAACGCGTCGCCGCGCCGCTCGCACGCATCCCCTAATGCATGGCTAGGAGAACGCGAGCAGACGGGGAGGTCGATATGGAGAGTCAGGATCGCTGCCCGCCGGCTTGAGGCCGGCGTACGGTACAGAGCTAGGCTTGGTTCTCGGCGGCTCGACGAACGGCGTGGTGTCGACCTCGGGCTGGGGCGCGGCGGGGATGGCCGGCACCGCGTGCGAGCTATGGCAGTTCACGCAGCCCGGCGGACACTCGTGCCCTTGCTGGTCGTCGCAGTCGTCTTCGACGTGATGTTCGAGGCCCTGCAACGCCTCGAACAGATCGAGACCCGTGTGCGCAAGCCCCGAGAGCTCGCCCATTAAGAGGAAGACGCACACGCGCAGCAGCACGAAGCACGTCACCACCGTTGCCCGCTGGGCTCTCGTCCGCTCGGTAAGAACGACGCCGCGCATATCGTGGACCTGCGACACCAACAAAAATGGTGTCCTTTGAGGGCAGGATGGTCAAGCTCTGCGGCGTTGGCCACCGCACGGACCGCTGATCGGCGAAGGGCGGAGGCCGTGCGCGAGGTCGGTTCGACCTGGCCGCTCGCCGCTTGGAAGCGCGATCGCGGTGCATGGCGCGCGGCGACGCTTCGGCCGCGACCTGCTCGTCAGTGGAACGGGTTGATGACCACCAACGAGCCGAACTTTTGCCCGTCGTGGACGTCTTGCGCGTCGTTCCGACAGCCTTGTCGAGTACCGCGCCGTGCTCGGCGTAGCGTCGGATCCTTGCCGCGCGCGCGGTGGGCACAAGCCGGGCACGTGCCCGGGATCGCTCCCTTCGAAGCGCCTCCGCAGCGCTGCGCGGTCATGTCTCGCGCGCGCGAAATTGCGGTGAAAAGCCCGCGATGATGCGCCCGCGGTGGAGCGTCGCAGGCCGCACGAGCGAGCGCCGAAGCGCTGGCGCGCGCGTTGCTTTGTGCTGCGCAGTTCCAACGAGAGAAAGGTCTTATGAACAAGCCCAGCATCCGCCTCCGATCCTTCGCCTCCGCCCGCGTGCTCGGGTTCGCCATGCAGCTGGCCGGCTGCGGCGCCGAAGAGGCTTTCGAACCAGGCGAGCCGGCCTCGACGTCGAGCGCGCTCAGCGCGAGCGTCGACACGAAGGGAACGTTGGCGACGCGCGCGTCCGGGCTGACGACTGACGGCGGAACGCTTTCTCTCAGCGCGACCGCCAGCGCGCCGACCACGCCCGCTGCGCCTGGACCGAACGATCTCGAGCGCTCGTATCCGTGGGTCGTGGACATCGGCGACACCGGCAGCCTGAGCTGCCGAGGCGTGTTGATCCATCCGTCCTGGGTGCTCACCGCGGGGCACTGCATCGGGCCGATCGCCGGCACGGTGAGCTACACGCGGACCGATCCCGCGACCGGCGTCGTGACGACGGGATCGCGGCCCTTCAACGCGAGCGGGCCGAGTCGCGGGATGTTCGTGCATCCGGGCTACGTGCGCGACAGCGGCTTCGGGCAGCCGCAAAACGACATCGCGTTGATCCGACTCGCCACGCCGTTCACGCTCGATCGCAACATTCAGACGGTCGCGCTGCCGCGCTCGCCGGCGAACCCCGGTCGCACCGGGACCATCGCGACGCACAACCACTTCGGCGCGCTCGCGGCCGGCTACACGGCGGTGTTGCGCGCGGCGCAGCTCGGACCGAACGATTGCGCCACGCCTTCGGGCTTCCTCTGCATCAAGCCGCCCGCGAACAGTTTGTGCGAAGGAGACAGCGGCGGCGGCTTCGTCGAGACGCTCGACGGGCGCGCGCAAGTCGTGGGCATCGCGAGCAACGTGAGCGGCGGCGGCAGCTGCATCCCTGACGGCGGTCAGGCGGAGCTCGCAGACGTGTTCGCGTACAAGAGCTGGATCCTCAGCACGATGGGCATGAGCGAGCAACAAGCCGCTGGGCGCGTGCGGCTGCGCTGGGCGGGCTGGTCGTCGACCGGCACCATGTCGCTCCAGTGTCTGGCGCCGGAGAGCCCCGCCATCGAAGTGCCGATGAACGTGCCGGGCGGCGAGATCAGCATGGACTGCGACGACGTGCGCGTGTTCTGCGCGACCCAGGGCACGAGCTTCAGCCTCAGCAACTTCAGCGTGCGCACGATCGCCGCGAACGGCACGGCGACCGTCAGCACGCTCCCGTTCCTGTCGAGTTGGACCGCGGCCTTCGCCGATCCGGCCGGCTCGTTCCTCGAGTACACCTGCTCGGTGAGTAAGGCGGGCGCGGTGGTCGTCACTCCTGGACCCGGCAGCGGCGGCGTGCTGGCCCTCTGATCAGACGAGACGCTGTCTCGCTGGCGTCGCGCCTACATCGGAGGCGCGACGATGTCGCATTTGTGATCGGTGCTGAAGGTGCTCGTCACGGCGATGCCGGTATCGCCCGGAGCCAGCGTGAGGATGCCGTTGCTCGCCGCGGTGAACGCCGGCCAGGTCGGTAGACCCGCGCCATTCGGATCGCCCGTCTTGGCGAAGTTCGTCCAGTACTTGACCATCTTGTCTGCGAGCGCCTTTTGTCCATCGTTGAACATGGACTTGGGGTTGGGAAACAGATACTGGAGCTCGCTCGCGTGGGCAGACGCGTAGGTGAAGTCTGGCACAGGAGGAAGCATGACCTGCGGGGCGTTCGGATCATTGAACTCGAACGAGTAGACCGTCACTCCCGCGGCGAGTGCCTGGGCCGCGCGCAGCATCGGACACGCGAACACGGCGTCCGTACCTGCCGCCGCGACGGCCAACCCCGCCACGTTGTTGTAGCTAGCGGGAGTGTAGAGCGCGGCGAGCAAGCCTCCGATCGAGTCGCCGAAGATCTGTTTCAAGGACGCCGCGTAGTTGTCGGGCGTGAGCGGCCCCGCAGGCGTGTTGGGCGGGCTCATCTCGTTGATCGCCACGAACAGACGATACTCGTCGTGGTTCGAGCCCTCGATGAACGGGACCTTCTGGTAGTTCCCGGCGGCGTAGGCCGTCGCCACATCCGTCGTCATGAGCTTGCCGTCCACCGCGGGCACCCAGCCGGAACTCAAGGCCGGGACCATGTTCTGCGCGTTGATCAGGGCATCCACGCTGAGCGCGCGCATGGCGTCGAGCGAACATGGGTCGGCGCACCCGGCCGCGGTCAACACGGCCGTCCCGGTCATCTCGGATGTAGCCAGCGTGGATTGCCGCCCCGCGCCGATCGCGTACGCGCCGCTCTCTACGATCGCCTTGTGAAACAGGCCCGCGGACCCGCTGATGACGAGCTGCGAGTGCACGCTGAACCCGCCCGCGGATTCGCCGACGATCGTGACGTTGTTCTTGTCGCCGCCGAACGCCGCGATGTTGTCTTGCACCCAGTGCAAGGCCAACTGCTGGTCCATCAGGGCGTAATTGCCCGAGGCGCCGCCGCCTTCGGTCGTCAACGCCGGGTGCGCCATGAACCCGAGCGCACCGAGCCGGTAGTTGATGGAGACGACCACCACGTCTTGCGCGACCAGCGCGCTCGGATCGTAGTCGTCGCTCTCCCCGAGGAAGAACGCGCCGCCGTGGATCCACACCATGACCGGATGCGGACCCGCCGTGGTCGGCGTGAACACATTGAGATAGAGGCAATCTTCAGAGGTGTTCGTCGCCGAGCCGAACGCCGAAGCGGGCTGCGGGCAATGCGTCACGAAGTTGGTCGCATCGCGCACGCTGGTGAAGTTCGCAGGCGGGGTGGGCGGCTTCCAACGCAGCGGTCCTACGGGAGGCGTCGCGTAAGGGATGCCCTTGAAGCTCCGCATCGTGGCGGTGGAGCTGCCGCGCACGGAGCCGGCGGTCGTGACGACGACGTCGGGGTCCGGCGCGGGCTTGCTCGAGTTGTCGTCATCGCCGCCGCAGCCGGGCGAGAGCGCCAAGGCGAGCACGGCCGCGCGGACGGATCGTATCTGCAAGAATCGATGCGGTGTTTTCATGGTTTGCCCGGGGTTCGCGAACACTTACTTTCGCCGGCTCGCCGATCGGTTCACCGGCTGACACGTGGATGCACAGGAGCACGCCACGCCGACGCGGGGATGCACGGGTCGTCGCCCCAGCCAAGACACCGCCCAGCGGCTGCCGCTGGGACAGTACAAGACGGACGACTTCCCTGTGCTCTCGCTCGGCCCCACCCCGCGTGTCGACCTGGCGACTTGCAAGTTTACGCTTCGCCACGGACCGAAGGCGATCAAAAGCTAGACCTGGGGCGAGTTCGCGGCGCTTCCGCAGAGCGCGCCCATCCCGGCCGAGCGCGGCGGGCACGCGCTGTGGGCGCCGCCTGTACTTCTGGAAGAGCGCCCCAAAGGGGTCAACGAGCTGCGCTTCACGGCGCGCGACGAGACCGGCTTCGGGGAACCGCGCGGGGACCACATGTACGGCGATCCCTAGCGGCAGCAGCGCTATACGGACGCTCCGTGAACGGAGGGCCCTGAGGCCGCGCTCGAGCGCATCGAACCGCGGACCCCGCGCGTCTCGCGCTTCTTCCTGCGCGCCTCGTTGCCCGCGCCGATCGCGCAAACACGAGCAGGCACTCGGCCTCCGGCGCGCGCGTGGCTTCGTCGATCTCGGCCTGCCGACCGAACGCGTGCGCGCGGAGCGCTACGACGGCCTGGTATCGGCCTGACCTTCGCGCCCGCGCTGACGGTCAGGCAGCGCGGCGCGTCGAAGTGAGCGCGTCGGCCCGGGCGCGCTGCGCCTGCCACTCGCTCTCCTCGTCCACGCCCGTACCCAGCGCGCGCTCGCGCAGGGTGCGCCACTCGGCCTCTTCGCCCGCGGCGAGCGCCGCCTTCGCGTTCGCGAGCAGGGCGAACCACTCGCGCTCTTCGGCCTCGAGCTGCGCCTTGCGCTCGGCCGCCTTGCGCTGCCACGCCACGGCTTCGGCCTGCGCTCGCTCTTCTTGGACGCGCTTCAGCGTGCTCAGCGATGGAAACGGGGTGGGGCGTGCGCGGAATACGTCGACCGGTTTGGATTTCGGTGTAAGGGTCGCGCTTCGTCCTTGTGCGGCCTGCGCCGCCTGCGTCGTAGACATCTACATCCCAAGCCTTTCATCCACCAACATAAGCCCCTTACGCGCTGAACGGTGGTGAGCGTAAGAACAGCAACTTCACTTTGTTCGAGGGGCGGTGTGGCGCGCTTTACGGACGTGTTCGATACGGCTGTGACCACCGGCGGCGCGTGTGATCCGCGCCACCCAACGCGTGCATTCCTAGTGCGCAGCAAAGCCTCCCAGTGCGCCCACCGGGCTCCTTTGTCCTCTACTCAGGCGCCGGCAGGCACGTTTCGCGAGCACCGATCGTCGGCGCATCGCCATGAAGTGCGCGCTACCTCTCTGGAGCCGGACGCGGGACCCGCATGCACAAATGCAGCGACGCACGCGCCCGGTGCACCAGCACGTCGACGTAGCCGCGCGAGACCTGCAGCACCTCGGCGACATCCTCGCCCGAACGCTCTTCCAAGAGCCGCAGCATCACCACCGCGCGTTGCACCTCGCACAGCTCGGCGACACACGCCCGCAAGCGCACGACGTCTTCCGCATAACCGATCAGCTCGTCGACCTCCGCGCCGCCCGCGGGCAGCTCGTAGTCGCTGGCGATCGGCTGGTGTTGCTTGAGCCGCGCATGCTTGCGGCGCGCGTTGCGCGCTGCGTTGCGCACCATGGTCTTCAACGTCGCGAGCAATGGCGGTTCGCCCGCCGTCATCGATAACCACGCGCCCTCGCCCTCCACCTCCTCTCGGGCGAGAAACGTGGCGAGCGCATCTTGCACGCACTCCAAGGCCTCCTCGGACGACATCCCCTCAGCCCGCGCGACCGCGGCCAGCGCACCGCGCGCCGAGCGTACCAGCACGCTCAGCTCCTCGAGGCGATCGATGGACTTCGCACGCTCCACGTCGAGACGGAAGGTAACGAGCTCGCCCGATCTTACCAACCTTCGTCATCGCAAAGCGCGCGTAAGATCGCGCGCTCTCGGCACCTCTCCCCGAAGAACCAAGCACGCGAGGTGCCATGACAAAGATCCATGAAATCAATGAATTGAACTTCGACAGCGAAGTCCTGGAGGCGCCGATGCCGGTGCTCGTCGACTTCGCGGCCGCTTGGTGCGGTCCGTGCAAGACGCTCGCGCCCTGGCTCGAAACGCTCGCCGCCGAGCGCGAAGGCAAGCTGAAGGTCGCGAAGGTGGACGTCGACAGCGCCCCTTCGCTCGCGACCCGCTACGGCGTGCGCGGCGCGCCGACGCTCGTGCTGTTCCAAGGCGGCCGCGAGTTGCGCCGCCAGGTAGGCGCCGGCACCGAACGCTCACTGTACGCCTTGGCGGCGCTGTAAAGGGCGAGGTCCCTCACGCCGCCGTGAAGGCGAGCTTGAGATCCGCCGCCGCCGCCGCGAGCTTGTGGTCCAACGCCCATAGCGCGGCGTCCGCGACGGCGGCGCTGGCCAACAGACGACAGTCGACCCAGCCTATGCCTCGCCGTTGCAGTTTACGGTATCTGACGAATTCCAAGAGCTCCGCGTTCGAGACCTCCGACGCGCTCGGCAGGTGCGCGAGCAGTCGTTCTTCGCGCGCCGATAACCCGCCGAGCACGAGCTCGCCGATGACCGCAGGATGTATCAGCACAGCGCCGTCTTCGTCGAGCAGAGCTTCCAATGTCCTAGCGGTGTGCGCATCGGCGCAGCCCGCAAAGAAACGACGCCAGATCGAGGCGTCGACCAAGACGGAGCTCATGGGCGCCGCCGCGGCGTGGCGGCGAGCTCGGGCAGCCGGCCGCGCAGCGCCTTGAGCCGCCGCCGCGCTTCGCGCTCTAGGAGCAAGCGCAGTCCCATCTCGATCACCTCGGTCTTGGTCTTTGCGCCGGTTTGCTCGAGCGCTTGTCGAACGAGGCTTTCATCGAGATCGAGCGTGGTCCTCATGCATATGAGTATGCACATGCAGGATGCATCATGCCAGGCCGGGCCGTCGGCGGACCAGCCCTCGCACACGCGTGCTCGCTGCAGGTACCTACACGTCCGCCGGCGGCTCGAGCCAGACGCGCTGGCCGAAGGGGCACGAGAACGGGAGCGGTTTGGTCAGCACCCACAGCACCGGCAACGGCGGCCCCTGCTCTGGCGTCGGGCCGAGGCCGTCGGTGAAGTACACGATGCCGTCGACACGTCGGGCAGCGAGGAAATCAGGGCTGAACACCGCCCGCAGATCCGTGCCGCCGCGGCCTTGCACCTCACCGAGCCTGCCGCTGAACGCGTAGACCCGCTGCACGCGGGTGTCGCATTCGGCGATGGTGATGCGGGCGAGCGGGGCGAGCTCGCTGAGTTGACGCGCGATCTCGTCGAGCTCGCCGCGCTCCACGCTCATCGACGTGTCGATGGCCACGAGCAGCTCCGGCTTGGTCACCGCGCGGCGCGCGTACGTGCGACCCGGGACTTCGCCGATTCGGCCTGGGAAGCGGCGGTTCGGGCGCGCATAGGTATGGACAGGGGCGCGCAGCGTGGCGACGAACATGCGCAGCGCGCTCTGCCAATCGAGCGGGCGTTCGCTTGGCCCGAGCGAGCCCGAAAGTTGTTCGATCAAGGATGCCGGCGTCGTGCCCGCGATCGTCAACGCGCTCGCGATGTCCGCGCGCTCCTGCGAGAGCCGCTGCGCTTCACGCGCGGCGCCCGCGAGCAGGGAACGCGTCTGCGTCAGGCCGGCTGGGTCCTGCAGACCCGCGCGGAAGTGGCGGTGATCGTCGACCGTGCGCCCGAGCGACGCGACCTTGTGGCCCGCGCGCGCGGCGCTGACGAGCGCGTGGTAACGCTCGAGCGTGCTCTGCCCCGCGCGCAGGCCCAAGCTCGCATACGCTTGCCAACGGATCGGATTGGGCAACGGCTCTTCGACGAACTCATTGGCGGACATTTCGAGCGCCAGCTCCATCAGCTCGCGCTGCTCAGGGTCTGCAAACTTCGGGTGTGTCAGATGGCCGAGCGCGACGTGGTGCACCTCGTGCAGAAGCACGCCGGTCAGGTAGCGCGGCTCGCGCACGAACGCGTCGACGTTCACGTGCAGGAAGAAGCGGCCCTCGAAGAGCGACACCGCCATGCGCTGCACCGACGGATCGAGCACGGGCGTCAGGCGCGCGAGCACGGCGGCATAACACGGATAGCGCTCGAGGAACGTCGCGTTGCGCACGAAGCCGTCGAGCCACGACTGGACGCTGTCTTCCCCGCGCTCGCCGCTGCTCACGCCGGCTTCACCGGAGTCACGCCGATCTTCTTCAAGGTCGCGACCAGCCGCAGCGCCTGCCGCTCCGGGAGCTCTGTGAGCAGCACGCCCAAGCAGATGCGCGCCGTGTTGCTGCGCCGCACCTCGATCAAGTTCGCCTGCTGCTCCAGGTGCGCGCACAGCGCGGTCACGATCAGCCCGAGCCGATGGCGGCGCAGCGGATCAGCGCGCAGCTCGCGAATTCTCTGCTCCGCGGGACTGCCGGGGTAGTTCTGGAGCAAGTGCTCCGGGCGCACCTCGGCCAAGGCGGTCGCCGTTGGGTTCTCGCCCAGCGCCTCCTGCAAGCGCTCGCGCTGATCGCCGGGCAGATCGGCGAGGAGGAGCTCGAAGGCCGAGAGCGAGATGCGCTTCTGCGCGATCAGCACGCCCGCTTCGGGCCCGCGCAAGAGCGGCACGAGCCTGCTCGTGAGCTCGTCGAAGCGGTCGGTCTCGCCGCGCTCGCGCGCTTCTTTCAGCAGCGTCGCGGCCGCGGAGCCCGGGCCATAGTCGACGAGCAGCGCTTTCACATCGAACGGCAGCGATGCCGACCACGTCTCTTTCGTGCCCAGCAAGAGCTCGACCCAGCTCGGCGGCAAATAGCCGCCGAGCGCGTCGCGGA
>CAZYWR010001451.1:0-2642 GCA_964651185.1 uncultured Polyangiales bacterium | reverse complement strand
AGCGTGACCGCGGCCTTGAGCGTCACGTAGGGCAGCCCGTGGAGCGCGTGCTTGTGGAAGTCGGCGACCAGCGACTCCGCTTCAGCGCGACGCACGCCGAGTTCGATCTCGACCCCCTCCGCGCGCAAGCGCGCGGCACCGCCACCGTGCCCGGGCACCCGATCTTCACAGCCGACCACCACGCGCCGAATGCCCGCCGCGAGCACGGCCTCGGTGCAGGGGCCGGTGCGGCCGTGATGATTGCAGGGCTCGAGCGTGACGTAGAGCGTCGCCCCGTCGGCGCGCCCGCCCAGCTTTCGCAGCGCGTCGATCTCCGCGTGCGCGGCGCCGGCGTAGTGGTGATAGCCGGTGGCCAGCACGGCGCCGTCGCGCACGATCACGGCGCCGACGTGGGGATTGGGGCTGGTGCGACCGCGCTCGCCGACATGCAGGGCGAGCGCCATCATGCGCAGATCGAACGCGTCGGTCATGGCGGTGGGGTCTTGAGCAGGGTGGAGAGCGCGTTCATGAACTCGTGGATGTCCTGGAAGCTGCGATAGACGCTCGCGAAGCGAACGTAGGCGACCTGATCGGTCTCGCGCAGGCCCTCCATGCAGCGCTCCCCGATCGCGGAAGATTGCACCTCCTTCTCGCCCGAATCGACGAGCTGCCGCTCGATGCGATCGACCATACGCTCGAGCGTCTCGCTCGCGACGGGCCGCTTCTCGCATGCGCGCCGCAGGCCAGCGATCACCTTCATACGATCGAACGGTTCGCGCCGGCCGTCCTTTTTGACGACCAGCGGCAGCACCTCTTCCACGCGCTCGTACGTGGTGTAGCGGCGCGCGCAATGATCGCATTCACGCCGCCTGCGCGTGACCTCGCCGCCCTGCGATAGCCGCGAGTCGATCACTTTGTTATCGAGATGGCCGCAGAACGGGCACTTCATGCCGGGTCCACGCTATCAAACCTTGCCGCACTCGCAAGGAGCGGGCTCGCGCGGCTTGCCGCGCGGCGCGCGGTGCTCGGGAGTGCCTTCAAGGAGTCGCCGGGTCTCGGCGGCATGGGCGCCGCCCACCGAGCCGACGCGCGCTCGCGCCGGTAATCCAACCCCTTGTTTACCTCGGAGCACATCGAGCTGGGCAGCGGCGCGCGCGCCGAAAGACACCCAGCGACATCCTTGAAGGCACTCCCCAGCACCGTTGTTCGGCGCCGCTCCCTCTCACCGGGAGCGCGCGCCTCTTACCTGCGTCGCCGCCTCCCATCTCCGGCTCTCCGCGTGCGTACGATCGGCCGCTCGAGCGTCCACGGGGTGCCCGCCGCGCAGCGCAGTTGCCATTCGCGCGCCGCGCGGATGCGGCTGCGCGTCAGCCAAGCGAACCACGACAGAAAGCGTCTGCTCAGCCTGTCATAGGCACTTATTTTCGCCATCTCACTGATCTGCTGCTGCACGTCGCCCTCCCCTCCCGCCACGACCGTCGGGGGCGGCCCCTGCCCTCCGCGACCCCTCTCAGCGGAGTTATCCACGCGCGCGCAGAGCATCCACGCCAAATGCGCAGAGCGCGCGCGGAGCCGCGTATCTAGCGAGCTTTCTGGCGTACGTTCGCGGGCGCGTATGATCCGCGCCATACGCAGACGCGTTGGGCCGACGCTCTCGTGCTCAACGTTCGCGCGGAGTCTGCTCCGGCTCCTTACGCGCAGCGCCTCGTTCGAGCAGGACGACGCTCTCGAGATCCGCGGTGTGCGGGAACATTTCGAACACCTCGGCCCAAGTAAGATCGTAACCGTGCGGCAACATCTCGCTCAGATCCCGGCTCAGAGTGGCCGGATCGCACGAGACGTAGACGACGCGTTTGGGGCGTGCGGCGCGCAGCTGAGCGAGCACCCCGGGCGCGCCCGGGCGCGGCGGGTCGAGCCCCACCACGTCCAGCGGGCCGCTCGGCAGCGCGTGCGCGACGTCACCTTCGCGCACCTTCGCAGAAAGCGCGCGCCCCGCGAGATTGCGGCGCAGCGCGGCCACCGCCTCCGGCGCCTGCTCGATGGCCGTGTAGCTCTGGGCCCCAGGCGCCAGCGCCACCGTGAAGTTGCCCGCGCCCGCGTAAAGCTCCAGCACGCGCGCGTCGCGGGTGCGGGCCAGCTCGACGACACGCGCCACGAGCAGCCGATTGATCTCGGCGTGTGCCTGCGAGAACCCCCCGATCGCGCCTTCGAGCGGCGCGCCGTCGGCGCCTTCGCTCCACGCGCGCGCGTCGCCCCAGAGCGCCGGCTTGGTCACGCCCGCCGCGTACAACGCCACGCCGGCGATCTGATCGCGCGCGGCCAGCGCCTCGCACGCGGCGTAGAGCGCCGCCGACTGCGGCGCGCGGCTACGGATGACGATCACCGCCGCCCCGGCGCGCCCCAGCCCGAGCGCGATCTCGCCCTCGCCCGTGAGCGCACCCGAGAGCTGCTCCCGCAACGCGGTCAACGCGCGCGCCAGCGGCGGCGCGAGCACGGCGCAGCGATCGATATCGACCAGCTCGTGCGAACGTTCGCGACGAAAACCGATCCGCACCCCCGCGCGGCCCATGCCGAACGCGAGGCGGGCGCGCCCGCGGTAGCCCACATCGCTGCCGCTCGCGGTCACGCGCAGCTCCGGCTTGGCGCCCGCCTTGGCCAAGGCT
>CAZYWR010001450.1:0-2603 GCA_964651185.1 uncultured Polyangiales bacterium | reverse complement strand
GATCGCGCACCACGGCGTGCGGCACCTCTTGCTCTGCTCGCGCACGGGCCGCGCAGACGCGCTGGTCGCCGAGCTCGCGGCGCTCGGCGCGTCGGTGACGGTCGCGGCCTGCGATGTGGCTGATCGCGCCGCCGTCGCCCGTCTGCTGTCGAGTATCCCCGCGCAGCATCCGTTGAGCGCGGTGATCCACACCGCGGGGCTGACCGACGACGGCGTGTTGACGGCGCAGACCGCCGAGCGCGTGGCGCGCGTGTTCGCCTCCAAGGTGGAAGGCGCCTGGAACCTGCACGAGCTCACGCGCGAACGACCGCTCTCCGCATTCGTGCTCTTCTCGTCGCTGGCGGGCGTCCTCGGGGGCGTGGGGCAGGGCAACTACGCCGCGGCGAACGCGTTCCTCGACGCGCTGGCGCAACACCGGCGCGCCTGCGGACTCGCGGCGACCTCGCTCGCATGGGGCTTCTGGGCCGAGCGCAGCGCGCTGACCGGGCACTTGGGCGACGCGGATCGCGCGCGCATGGCGCGGAGCGGCGTCCAGGCGCTCTCGGCCCAGCAAGGCCTGGCGCTGCTCGATCAGGCGCTGGTGCGAGCACGCGCGGTCCTCGTGCCGGCGCGCCTCGACCTCGACGCGCTGCGCGCGGCCGAGCATCTCGCGCCTATCCTGCGCGGTCTGGTGCGCGGCCCGCTGCGCCGCACGAATGCCGCGTCCGCGCTCAAGGCGCGCCTGGCGTCGCTCGCGCACGCCGAGCAGGCCGCGCTCGTGCTGCGCATCGTGCAGGCGTCCGTCGCGGCGGTGACGAACACCGAGCCCGGCCAGATCAAGTCGAACCGCTCTGTGCAAGAGCTCGGCCTCGACTCCTTGATGGCGCTCGAGCTGCGCAAGCAGCTCGCAGCCCAGACCGGACTGCGCCTGCCCGCGACCTTACTCTTCGATTTCCCGACGCCGCACAAGCTGGCGTCGCACCTCCACGGCCAGCTGGCGCGGGAGCTGCCCAACCCTGCCGCGTCGGTGCTCGCCGAGCTCGAGCGGCTCGACGCGCTGCTCTCGGATGGCGCCACGGCGCTGGTCGCGCAAGAGGCGCTCGCCGCCCGGCTCAAGGCGTTCGCCAGGAAGTGGGGCGGGACGCCCGAGCCGTCCGGCGCGGACTCGCTGATCGAGCACAAGCTCTATGGCGCCAACGATGACGAGCTCTACGAGCTCATCGATCACAGCCTCAGCGAATGAGGCGCAAACAGACGCGCTCCGTCGCACGCCGTGCACCTGTCTCGAGGTCCGCTCATGAAATCGTCGATCGTGAAACCGTTGCAAGCCTCGAACCGTCCGACGCGCTGTTCGGCGATGGATTGGCTCGTGCGCCGCTTGGCGCCGCGCGTCGCGTTTTGCTACCCGGCCCAGCTCGACCCCGAGCGCCTCACGCGCGCACTCGCGCGTGTGCTGAGCGAGTTCTCGGTGTTCGGGGGCAGACTCGCGCAGCGCGACGGATGGTTGTGGATCGATCCGAGCGCCGAAGGTGTGCTGTTCGAGTTCGCGCAGAGCGCGCGGTCGTTCGCTGAACTGGTCGCCGATGCGACGGCGTCGCACGGCGAACAGCTGACGCCCACCTTACCCATCGGGCGCGTCATGCGCGGCAAAGCGCCGCTGTTCGCGGCGCGGCTCACGCACACCCGAGACGGCAGCATCCTGGGGCTCACGTGGCACCATCCGCTCGGCGACTTCCACAGCGTCATGCTGCTCTTGCGTGCCTGGGCGCTCGCCTATCACGATCGCGCCTACGAAGCGCCGCTCGAGGTGCCGGATCGCGATGCCTACGTCGGCGAGCACGTGCAGGATTCGCCGGACGCCCGCTCGCAGCTGCACATCGCCTCGTTCTCGGAGTGCATGCGTCTGGCCGCCGCGGCCAGCGTGCGCACGCGCCGCATCGCCCTGGAGTTCTCGCGCGGGGAGCTGTCCGCCATGCAGGCCGCGCTCACGCGCGACAAGGCCGTCACCATCGACGACGCGTTGTGGGCGCAGATCGCCACGGTGCTGCACGGGCTGCGCGCCTCGAAGCAGCCTTGGCAGGTGCTCATGGCGGTGAACCTGCGCTGGCAGCTGAAGCTGCCGCTCACGCTGCTCGGCAACGTGATGGGGTACGTGGGCGAGCCCGTGGAGTCCGCGGACGCTGCGGGCCTCGCGCGCCGCCTGCGCGCGCGCGTCGAGGGCTTCGCCGCGCGCGAGGTGGACCACCACGCGACCATGCGCTTCGTGGCCGCCCATCCAGGTCGGATGCAGCGCGAGCTCTATATGCCGCGCGGTCTGGACCCTCAGCGCGGCAACCTGCTCGTCTCCTCGGTCGTACACTTTCCTTACAACGACTTGCTGTTCGATCAGACGCCGCCCGCGCTGCTCTTCGGGATCCCGAACGACAAACCGCTCTTCCACGGCACCGCGATTCAGCCCCCAGGACACGCGTTGGGGGCCACCGGTCGCATCGTGTCGATGTGGCTCCCGGCGCGCCTGGCGCGCGCGCTGCAAAGCGACGAGGCGAGCGCCTTGTTGCGCGCCCACGGCTCGCTCAGCCAGCCGGCTCGTCCGCGCCGCGCGCCCGCGCAATTGGGCGCCGGCT
>CAZYWR010001449.1:0-5048 GCA_964651185.1 uncultured Polyangiales bacterium | reverse complement strand
GTGTTCTCGTCGGCGGTGCGGCCCGATAACCCAGAGCTCAGGGTGGCGCGGCAGCGCGCGATCCCGGTGATCCCGCGCGCCGAGATGCTGGGCGAGCTCATGCGGCTCAAGGACGGCATCGCCATCGCCGGTTCTCACGGCAAGACCACCACCACTTCGCTCGTCGCGACCATCTTGCGCGACGCGGGGCTCGATCCCACGGTCGTGATCGGCGGCAAGCTCAACGCCCTCGGGACGAACGCCGCGCGGGGCGCCGGCGATCTGTTGGTCGCCGAGGCCGACGAGTCGGACGGCTCGTTTCTGCACCTGTCGCCCGCGATCGCGGTGATCACCAACATCGACGCCGAGCACCTCGATCACTACGGCAGCCACGAGCAGGTCAAGCAGGCCTTCGTCGGCTTCGCGCAGCGCGTGCCGTTTTACGGACTCGTGGTGGCGTGCCTCGATCACCCGCATGTGCAGGACATCTTGCCGCGGCTCGACAAGCGCGTGGTCACCTACGGCCTGGCGGCCCACGCCGAGTACCGCGCGAAGGAGCCGACGCCCCAGGGCCTCTGTACCTCGTTCGAGCTGGTGCGGCGCAGCAGCGCGCTGGGGCGCTTCGAGGTGCGCATGCCGGGTATGCACAACGTGCTCAACGCGCTGGCGGCGATCGCCGTCGCCGACGAGCTCGCGGTTCCCCTGGAGCAGATCAAGCGCTCGCTCGCGAGCTTCGCGGGCGTGCAGCGCCGCTTCACGATCGTGGGCGAGCACGGCGGGATCACCGTGGTCGACGATTACGGGCACCATCCCGCCGAGGTGCAGGCGACCCTGGAGGCTGCACAGCGCGCGTACGGGCGGCGGCTCGTGGTGGCTTTTCAGCCGCACCGCTACACGCGCACCTTGCACTGTTTCGACGAGCTCACGCGCGCCTTCAACCGCGCCGACGTGCTGCTCTTGAGCGACGTGTATGCGGCGGGCGAGGAGCCGATCGAAGGCGCCGACAGCGATCATTTGGCGCGCGCGGTACGCGCGCACGGTCACCGCGACGTGACCCACGTGCCGAACGTCGACGATCTGGCGGCGGCGCTCGGCGCGCGCGTCCAGTCGGGCGACGTCGTGATCACGATGGGCGCGGGCAACATCACGCGCGTGGGCCCGGCGCTCTTGGCGCAGCTGCGCGATCTTGGGGGCTCTGCGCCGGTGGCGGAGGTGAAGCGTGGCGCGTGAGTGGCCCTTCGGGTCGCGCGCGGAGGCGAGCGCTCGTTCGAGCGCACGCAGGCCAGAACGCGCGCGCAGCTCGCCCGCGGACGCGCGCGCCCGGCCCGCGCGGCCGAACGTGAAGCTCGAGCCGAACCGCGCGTCGGCCGTCGCGCGCACCGAAGCGCACGCTTCGAGCATGCGCCGGATCGCCGAGCGCACGAGCGTGTCGCCCCGTCCCGCGGCGCGTGAGCGCAACGCGGGAGATCCGTCCGCGCCCCGCAATCGCCGCGTGGTGCGCGCGCCCAAGCGCGTCCACGAGGGGCCCTCGTGGGTCGTGCGCTGCTCGCGCGCGGTGCGCGCGAAGGTGGGCGGGAGCCATCGCGCCGTGGCGGGCGGCCTGCGTCGGGTTTCGGAGCGCTGGGCCGGGCCGACGCGCGCCCCGGTCGCCATCGCCTGTCAGGTGCTGGTCTGTGCGGCCTTTGCAGCTGGCGCGATCTGGATGGGTCGCTTCGTCCAACACCATCTCAAGACTGCGCCCGCCTTCGCGATCGATGCGATCGATCTGCGGGGGCTTTCGCGACTCGATCGCGCGGAAGTGCTGCAAGCCGCCGGCCTCGAGCTCGGGCTCAATGTATTCGCGCGCAGCCCCGAGGATGTACGCGCGCGTCTCTTGCGCCATCCCTGGATCGTGGCGGCGCAGGTGAGCCGCAAGCTTCCCTCCCGTTTCGAGATCACACTTCAGGAGCGCGAGCCGGTCGCCTTGCTGGCGCTGGAAGCGTGCGCCGACCCGCCCGCCTGGGCGCCTGGCGTGCGGGAAGAGCCGCGCGACGATGTGGCCTGCGAGGAGCCGAGCGCGCTGTACTTGGTCAGCCGCGAAGCGACCTTGTTCAAACGGGTGGGTGGACACGATCCGGTCGATCTCCCCGTCATCACCGGGGTCACGCGCCAGCGCTTCGCGGACGAACCGGAGCTCCCGCGGCGCGTGGTCAGCGCCGCTGTGCAGCTCTTGCGCACTTACCGCGAGAGCGGGCTCAGCCAGCGCCAACCGATCGGCGAGATCCACCTCGAGCCGAACGATGGCTTCTCTCTGTACCTCGGAGAGGATCTTACTTACGTGCGCCTGGGCGTGCCGCCTTTCCCCGAGAAGCTCGTGAGGATGAAGCGGGTTTTCGAGCGGCTCGAGCGCGAGCACGCGCGCGCTGAATACGTGTATCTCGACAACGAACAGCGACCCGAGCGCGTCGTCGTACGGCTGCGCTGAGCGCAGCAGCTTGGATGCATGCACAAAACTTGGTTCCTCGATCGCGAGTGTGTATTCGTGATCGCCACGGCAGCGTTTGTCGATCGGAGCTCATGCGCATGGCGGACAGCGTATTTACGGACAACGAGGTGATCGCCGGACTCGACCTCGGCTCCACCAAGGTCAGCGTGATCGTCGCGGAGCAGACCGATGATGGCGTGGACATCATCGGCATCGGCTCCGTGCCGTGCGCGGGCCTGAAGAAGGGAGTCGTGGTCAACATCGACGCGACCGTGCGCGCGATTCGCGCGGCCATCGAACAGGCCGAGACCATGTCCGGCGTGAAGATCAACACGGTCTACGCCGGCATCGCGGGCAGCCACGTCACCGGCATGAACAAAGAAGGCGTGGCGGCGATCGCGAACCGAGAGGTCACGCAGGCCGACGTCGATCGCGTGCTCGAGCAGGCCAAGGCGATCCCGCTCCCGGGCGATCGTCAGGTGCTGCACGTCTTGCCGCAGCAGTACATCGTCGACGGGCACGACGGCATCCCGGAGCCCGTGGGCATGAGCGGCGTGCGGCTCGAGGCGCGCTGCCACTTGGTCACCGCGGCTTCGCACGCGGTGGAGAACATCATCAAGTGTGCGGAGCGCTGCAATCTGCACGTGGCCGAGGTCGTGCTCGAGCCGCTCGCTAGCGCCGCCGCCGTGCTCTCGCCCGACGAGCGCGAGATCGGTGTGGCCCTGGTCGATATCGGCGGCGGCACCACCGACGTGATCGTGTACATCGACGGAGCGGTCGTGCACACCAGCGTGATCCCCATCGGCGGCATCAATCTTACCAACGACGTCGCCTCGGGCCTGCGCACCCCAGTCGCAGAGGCCGAGCGCATCAAGATGAAATACGGCTGCGCGAGCGTGGCCATGGTCGACGACGAGGAGACGATCGAGGTCCCCTCGGTGGGCGGACGCGGGCCGCGCGTCCTGCCGCGGCGCGTGCTGGGAGAGATCGTCGAGCCGCGGGTCGAAGAGATCTTCCAGGCCGTGCAGCACGTGATTCACGAGAGCGGCTATGCAGACATGCTCTCGTCAGGTGTGGTGATCACCGGCGGCAGCACGTTGCTCGATGGCATGCCCGAGCTCGCCGAGCAGGTGCTCGGCCTGCCGGTGCGAAGGGGCGCGCCGCAGGGCGTGGGCGGACTCGTCGATGTGGTCAAGAGTCCGGGCTTCGCGACCGGCGTCGGGCTTACCAAATATGGCGCTGAGCAGCTGCGCCAGAGCAACGCCAAGCAGGAAGATGCGGCCGAGCAGCAGGTGCGCGCCGGGATCGGCGGCCGCATCGGACAGTGGTTTCGGGAAGTGTTCTGAAGCGGCCCGACGCGCGCGTCGCGCACGATCGCGCGATCGCACGCGCGAGCCAATGATGTCGAAGCGCGCGATTAGGTGCGCGAGCAGATGATGTGCAGTCACGCGCGTGCAGGGTGCTCGCGCAGGTTTGATCAGCGTGCAGAGGGCAAGCTGCGCGCCGGTCGTGGCAGGGGAAGGGCGACCGCCCTGGGAGGTCCTCGATGGCAATCTCGTTCGAGTTCGATGCGGGTGCGGAGCTGCAGGCCCGCATTAAGGTAGTGGGCGTAGGCGGCGGCGGCGGCAACGCCCTGAACACGATGATCTCGAGCGATCTCGAGGGCGTGGAATTCATCGCCGCCAACACGGACGCGCAGGCGCTGCCGAACAACTTGGCGCCGCACAAGATTCAGCTCGGCCAACAGCTCACCAAGGGGCTCGGCGCAGGCGGCAATCCCGAGGTCGGACGCAAGTCTGCGCTCGAGGACGTCGCGCGCATTCAAGAGGCGCTCTCGGGGGCGGACATGGTGTTCGTGACGGCCGGCATGGGCGGCGGGACGGGCACGGGCGCGGCGCCCGTCGTGGCGCAGATCGCGCGCGACATGGGCGCGCTCACGGTCGCCGTCGTGACCAAGCCGTTCATCTTCGAAGGCCGTCGGCGCGCCAAGAACGCCGAGCACGGCATCCAGGAGCTCGGCGCCGCGGTCGACACGATCATCACCATCCCGAATCAAAAGCTCTTGTCGATCGCCGGCGACGAGATGTCGATGCTCGAGGCCTTCCAGCGCGCGGACGACGTGCTCCTGCAGGCGGTGCGCGGCATCAGCGATCTGATCGTCCACCCGGGCCTGATCAACGTCGACTTCGCAGACGTGAAGACCATCATGTGCAACATGGGCCGCGCGCTGATGGGCACAGGCTATGGCAAGGGCAAGGATCGCGCGCTCGAAGCGGCGCGCATGGCGATCGCGAGTCCGTTGCTCGACGAGGTCTCGGTCGAAGGCGCGACCGGCATTCTGTTGAACTTCACTGCCGGACCGGATGTACGGCTGAGCGAGATCGAGTCCGCCGCGAGTTTGGTCCAGGAGTCTGCGCACGAAGAGGCCAATATCATCTTCGGCGTGGTGACGGACAGCAGCATGGGCGACATGGTCAAAGTGACGGTGATCGCGACCGGCTTCGAGGTGGAGTCCCACCCTTCCCAAGAGGCCCGCATGGCGCGCTCGTCGTTCCCGACGAACGCGCCGGTGCATCGCCCTTCGCTCGCGCCGACGCGGATCGCG
>CAZYWR010001448.1:0-4289 GCA_964651185.1 uncultured Polyangiales bacterium | reverse complement strand
CTCGCGGACCAGGCGGTCGGCGATCAGCTCGACTTCGACCGCCGGCGTCGCCCAGATGTACGCCTGGCATGCGCGCTGGAAGTCGAGCTCATCGTAGAGTCGAGAGGTGCTCTCCTGGCTCGGGTAACCGCCCGTGAGGGCGATGCCCTCGAGTCCGATACCGAACGTCTGCGTCGCCATGGGACACCTCTTGACTCGGCAGGTTTCAACTTGCCGGTGACTCGAGCTCGCGCCCGAGGAGCTTCCTCAACGAGATCTCCAGCGGTCGCTTCGTTCCGGGTGGGTGCGCCGCGCGCGTCGCGCCCCCGGATACACAAGCCAGGTAGACGCATGCTGGCGATGCGCGCCGAGGCCGAGCGGGGCGAGCCGCGCGCGCCGCGGAGAAAAGCCCGGTCATTCGAGCAATTGTCATCGCAGCCGCGGGCGGCTCTCTGCCGACGCTCAATGTGCGGGTTCGATCAGGCGATCATTCGCCGCGTGCGGCCCGGCAGATCATCGACTCCGTTCTAGGCCCGCGCCACCTCCCGCAAGCCGGCGCGCGCGCGCAGCGCGGCCAGTGCACTCAACGCCAGCAGCGCCGCGAGCAGAAAGGCCGCACCTGGAAAGTGCACCGGCGCGTCGACCCCCGAAAAGCGCGCGAGCGTCTGCGTGAGCATGAACGGCCCGATCACGGCGCTTAGGCCCATCAGACTGGCCATCCCGCCCTGCAGCTCCCCCTGGCGCTCCGGCCCGAGCTCACGCGACATGAGCGCGTTGATCGAAGGCATGGCGATGCCTTGGAGCCCGCCGATCGCGAGCACGGGATAGAGCATCCAGCGCTGCGTCATGAACGCATACGCTAGAAACGCGGTCGCACCGATCAACATGCCGAGCGAAGCCGTGCGCGGTTCACCGAGGCGCTTGACGATGCGGCCGGTCAGCCCGCCCTGCACGATCGCCATCGACAACCCCGAGAGCGCCAGCGTGGCGCCGATCTCGCCCGACGAGAGGCCGAACTTCGCGATCGCAAAGTAAGACCAGGTCGCAGGGTAGACGTAGAACGCGAGCTGCCAGAGAAAGGCGGCGAAAGCGAGCCCGAGCACGCGCTCTTGCCCGCGAAAGGCGCGCAAGGTCCCGACCGGGTTGGCACGCGCGAGCACGAACGGGCGCCGCCGCTCTCGCGGCAGACTCTCGGGCAAGACCGTCAGACCGTAGACGAAGTTCAGCCCGGCCAGCGCCGCCGCCGCGAAGAAGGGCGCGCGCGGACCGTATTCGCCCAAGAGTCCCCCCAGCGCCGGGCCGAGCACGAAGCCGAGCCCGAAGGCCGCGCCGATCAGGCCGAAGTTCTGCGCGCGCTTCTCCGGCGGCGATACATCCGCGATGAAGGCGTTCGCCGGCGCGTACACCGCCCCTGCGATGCCAGTGAGCGCCCGGCCCACGAACAGCCAAGCCAGGTTCGGCGCGAAGCCCATCAGCGCGTAGTTCGCGCTGAATGCCAAGAGCGACAACAGCAGCACCGGCCGGCGCCCGAAGCGATCGCTCAGGTTGCCCATGATCGGTCCGAACAGGAACTGCAGGCCCGCGAACACCGCCAGCAACCAGCCGCCGAGGCGCGCCGCGCCCGCCAGATCGGCGTCGCCGACGCGCATGATCAGCCGCGGCAGCACGGGCAAGATGATACCGAACCCGATCGTATCGATCAGCACGGTGAGCAGCACGAACACGAGCGGATTGCGCGAAGCCGGAGGGCGCATGGTGCGACCGAGCTACAATGTTTCCTCGCGCCTGACCAGCAGCCGAGCAGACTCCTCACCCTCACGCACGGTTTGGGGCCGTCGGCTCACGAGCGCACGAGTAGCCCGCCAAATAGATCGACATAGATCCCGTCGATCAAGCGGAGCGCGCGCTGAACGAAGGGTTCGAAGCGCTCGCCCGCGCGAACGAGGCAGCCGCCGAGCAAGAGGCACGAGGATCACGGAGAGCAGTAGCCAGATGCACGTTGGGAGGAAGGATCGCAGCTTGGGCATCGCTGTCAGCGCGACATCGAGCGTGGTCGGCAGCGGAGGGTCACCAGGGGTGCACCTTTCGCGCACGGCAGTTGCAGACTTACAGCACATCGAAATGCACGCCTCGAGGGCCGTCATCCATCCTCCGGCAAAGCCCGGCGAAGCCGGGGTTTCCGCGGCCAATGAGGAGGCCGCGCACGTGGCGCGCGAGCCCTCGGCGGCCTCCCGGCGCACGGCCCGCCCGGACGCGCGTGGCCTCCCGCGGCACCCGCATCACCCCCGACTTTCGCGTGCCGCAGCGCCCCGCGGGAATGCGATCTGGGCCTGAGTTGTAGCTCTTTCTATCTGCGTACTGCTTTGACGTTTGGGGGGCCCCCTCGAACCCCTTGCAAGCGAGCACCCGGAGTGCACTTATGGACCCCGGAGCAGCGGATCGAGCCATCGGGAGTGTCGGATGGCTAACCAGATTCGGACGGAAGGAGACGGAGCGACGGAACGGACGGATCACGACGTGCCCGCGCAGGGCAGCCAGGCTCTCTTCATGCTGGATCCCGGAGGCCACGTCGCGAGCTGGAGCACGCTCGCTGAGCGACTCACGGGGTACCGAGCTGAAGAGATCGTCGGCCAGCACGTCGCGCTGCTCTCGACGGTCGAGAGCAGCGAGGCTGGTTGGGCCCCTTTGCTCCAGAGGGCCGAGCGCGAGGGTGCCTTCGTGGATGAGCGCTGGTGCACGCGACGAGACGGCTCACGTTTCCGCGCCCAGCTCGTGCTCAGCGTCGCGCTCGACGCGGCTGGCCGCGCACTCGGGTTCTCGGGGCTTCTGGCCGTCGCGCCGGATCTCCGACCGGTGCAGGCAGAGCCTCCCGCGCACAGCGAGCGGCGTGTGATGACCGAGAAGCTGCACGAAAGTGAGGAGCGCTTTCGGGCGCTCGTGGAACAAGTGAGCGAGTACGCCATCTTCATGCTCGACCCGAACGGCGTGATCACGACTTGGAACGCCGGCGCACAACGCATCAAGGGCTACACGACGGACGAGATCCTAGGCCGTCACTTTTCGATCTTTTACGAGCCCGCAGAGGTGCAGAGTGGGAAGTGCGAGCGCGAGCTGGCCCAGGCCGCGAGCGAGGGCTGCTTCGAAGAAGAGGGTTGGCGCTCGCGCAAGGACGGCTCGCGCTTTTGGGCGAGCGTGCTCATCACGGCCCTGCGCGGACCGCAGGGCGAGCTGCTCGGCTTCGCCAAGGTCACGCGCGATCTCACGGAGCGGCGGAGCACCGAGGACGAGCGCATCCGCCTGGCGCGCGCGGAGGAGTCGATCCGGCTGCGCGACGAGTTCCTCGCGATCGCCTCGCATGAGCTGAAGACGCCGCTCACCGCGCTGCAACTGCAACTGCAGAGCTTGCAGGAGCGGATCGAGTCCATGGACGTCAACATGGCGCGTAAGCTCGAGCGCGCCGCCCGCAGCGGCAGCCGACTCTCCAACCTGATCGAGTCGCTGACCGACGTGTCCCTGATGGCGGTAGGGCGCTTCGTGTTGCACTGTGCCCCCTTCGACATGAGCGACGTGGTCGAGCATCTGCTCGAGAGCCTGCGCAGCACCGCACACAAAGTCGGCTCCGAGCTGCTGCTCGACGCGCCCGAGCCGCTGCTAGGAATTTGGGATAAAACGCGCGTCGAACAGGTCCTCACGAATCTGATTTCGAACGCTCTGAAGTATGGCGCCGGCAAGCCGATCTCGGTGTCCGTCGCGCGCAGCGGCGAGCAGGTCGTGCTGGAGGTGCGCGATCAGGGTCCGGGGCTGGCCGAGCACGATCTGAGCCGTATCTTCGCGCGCTTCGAGCGCTCGGGATCGCTGCGGCATTACGGCGGGCTCGGGCTCGGCCTGTACCTTACGCGCGAAATCGTCGAAGCCCATGGGGGCGCCATCGTGGCGCGCAACATGCCGGAGGGCGGCGCTGCGTTCAGCGTGCGACTGCCGTTCGACGCGCGTGCACGGGCGCATCACGCGTCCGGCGCGGAGGTCCACTGATGGCGCCGGGCCCGCAAGTCCTGTTGATCGAGGACGACGACGAAATCCGTGAGGGTCTGCTCGAGATCCTGATCGAGCACGGCTATGAAGCGCACGGCGCTACGCACGGCCGTGACGCACTCGATCAGCTCTGCGCCGCGCGCGTACAGCCGCAGCTCATTCTGCTCGATCTGATGATGCCCGTCATGGACGGCCGGGCCTTTCGCGAGGAGCAACTACGGATTCCCGAGCTCGCGGCCATCCCGGTGGTGGTGCTCTCGGCGTTCGGCGAGCTGATC
>CAZYWR010001447.1:0-2425 GCA_964651185.1 uncultured Polyangiales bacterium | reverse complement strand
GCCCCGGCGGGGGCCCGCCCCGCGGCCGGGGCTCGGCCGCGAAGCCAAAGAGGCACTCCTGCGCGGTCAGCTGCCCGAGAGCGCCTGCCTGCGCGTCGCCTGGGCCCGCGCGGAAGTGAGCTTTGCGCTGGACGCGGAGACGTTCGCGATCTCCGCGCTCAAGCTGCCGCGCCTCACGCGAGGCGCGCAGGCGCGCGTCGACGAGAGCGGAACCCATGCGCGTGCAGACGTCGCGCGCGAGCCGGCGCGCAGCGCGTTGGACGAACGCATGCGCGTGACCGCCGCCCTCGAGCAGCTGCTCGACACGTTGTACGGCGACTTTTTGGTGTTGCGTTTGAGCCCCTCGTGGCGCGAGCTGGTGGTGCCGCTGCTCGAGTGCTGGGCCCGGGGCGAAGAGCTCGATCTCGAGCCTTACGAGACGCTGCGGCGCCCGCCTCCGAGCGCGCAGTCGGACGTCATCGAGCTGTCGCCCGCCGAGGCCGAGGAGCTGGTCGAGCTCGTGGACGACGCCGAGCCCATCGACGATCCTGCGGCCCGTACGGCTTTCGCGCAGTAGGGCTCCTGGCCCGTCCTCGCGGGCGCGCCCGCTCCGGCCGCCGCTGCGGGCGATCAGCCTGGGATTGTGTGGCTCTTCGCAGCGACACGCGAGCTTGACCCGAACCCTGCGGACGGGCGCTCCCTCCGCGGAAGGGCGCCATGGCGCGCAAACGGGTGGAGCATGCGTCTCCGTGGTTCGCGGCCGTTCAGCTTTCTTTGGCTCGCCGTGCTCGGCTGTGGCGGTTCCGGCGCGGACCCCGGCCATCTTGACTCCGCGCCCGACAGCGCCGCCGTTTCGCCGCGCGATGCCGGCGAAGACGCGCGCGCACTCCCACGCGACGCCTCCGTGTCCGACCCGTCCGACGCGCGCGTAGGTGGCAGTGCAGCGGATGCAGCCGCCCACGGAGCGAGCGCGGATGCGGCCGAGCCCGACCGCGCCGCGCCGGGCGATGCCGGCTCGATCGAAGCCGGTATGGCGAGCACTGCGAGCTGCGACGCTGGCGCGTTCTGTGCGGACTTCGAGCAGGCCGCTGGCGCCGGCGCGCTGCCCGCGCCCTGGGCGGCCAGCATGCCCAGTTGCGCGGGCGATGGAAAGGTGGCGATCGACGACACCGTCGCGCACGGTGGCCAGCGCTCTTTACGCGTGAGCGCGAGCGGAGGCTTCTGCAATCACGCGTTCGCGGCGCCCGCGCTCGCGGCCCTGGGCGACGAGCTTTGGATCCGCATGTACGCGCGCTTCGGGCAGAGCCCCGGCACTTCGCACTCCACTTTCTTCGCGATGCACGATCGCGTCAGCGGCAAAGATCTGCGCCTCGGCGTCCAAAGCGGCGTCCTGATCTGGAATCGAGAGACGGATGACGCCACGCTGCCCGAGCTGAGTCCCCGAGGCATCTCTCTGAGCGTGGCCCCGACCCCGGGCGCGTGGCAATGCATCGAGCTGCACCTGCGTGGGTCGGCCGGCGCGCTGGAGACGTACGTCGATGGCGCGCAGGTCGCGGGCTTGGTCGTGGACGGTACCGCGACGATGGACATCGACAGCCAGTGGCTACGGCCGGGCGCCTGGCGCGCGCAGGTGGAAGACGCGCGCTTCGGCTGGGAGTCGTACAGCGATCAAGCCATGACCCTCTGGTACGACGACGTCGTGATCGCGTCCGCGCGCCCCGGCTGCGCCGCGCGCGAGTGACGGGCCGCTCCGCGCAAGACGCAAGAGTGGACGGCGCACGCCGCGCTGCGCGGGAATAGTCCCTCACGAGCGCGAGTTAAGCCCCGCGCGCGCGACGAATTGGCCGTCGCAGGGCAGGGAAGTGCGCACCCGCGCCGCACTCTCCGGGTTTGACTTTCGCCACTAGACTTTGCTACTGCCTGCACCCCGAGCTTTGAACCTTCGCCTTCGGCTCGTCAGCGAGGCGCGGCTCCTACGGAGGGTCCCGCGTGCTCGGGCTCGCCGCGAACTACCCCATGATCGTCGTCGAGAACGTCTCCAAATACTACGGTGCGCACTGTGCCGTCCGCGATCTCAGCTTCGAGATCCGCGAGGGTGAGTGCATCGGCTTCCTGGGGCTGAACGGCGCTGGCAAGAGCACGACGTTGCGCTTGCTGAGCTGCCTGTTACTCCCGACCTCTGGCCGCATCCGCGTGCGCGGACTCGACGTGGTCGAGAGCCCGCACGCGATTCGCCGCTTGATCGGCTACTTGCCGGATACCCCGCCGCTCTATCCCGAGATGACGGTGCGCGAGTACCTGCTGTTCGCCGGCAAGCTACGGGGGTTGGGCGCCGACCTGAGCGCGCGCTATCAGCGCGTCGCCGAGCAGTGCGCGCTGCGCGATGTGGCAGATGCGCCGATCGGCACGCTGTCGCACGGCTACCGCCAGCGGGTCGGCATCGCGC
>CAZYWR010001446.1:0-7869 GCA_964651185.1 uncultured Polyangiales bacterium | reverse complement strand
CCGAGCGCCGCGACCAGCTCAGCGACCGTGTCGCGCGCATCGATGGGCACGAAGAGCCCGCCTGCCCCCTCCACCAGCGCGAGCTCGGAACCACGGGCAGCACGATGGATGGCATCCACGAGCTCGCGGACTGTGGGTGGCTTGCTGTCGCTCTCGAGTGCGGCGGCATAGGGAGCAAGCGGCAGCTCGGTGCGATAGAAGCCGGGCAGGTCCGCAAGCTCGGGTCGGCCCGAAGCCCGCGCGAGGGCCTCAGCATCGCGCGGGGCACCTGGCACGACGCCTGATTCAATGGGTTTGAGCGCCGCAGTGTGTCGGCCGTTCGCGCGCACCGCGGCCGCGATGGCGCGCGTCACGACGGTCTTGCCCACACCAGTTCCGGTGCCGCTCACGAACAATCCCTTCATCGGGGCACCTCCGCAAAAACAGATAGGGCGTGGTCGATGTCGTCCGTCGTGTGGGTGGCGATGGGCACGATCCGAAGTCGCCCGGTGCCTGCGGGTACCGTGGGAGGCCGTATGCCGTGGACGAACAAGCCGCGCTCGAACAGCGCGGACGAGAGCGCCATCGTCGCCTCGGGCGTGCCGATCACGACCGGAATGATCGGGCCGTCTCCGCTCAGCACGCGGTAGTCGAGCGCATGCAGGCCCTCGCGCAGGCGCGCGGCATGTTGTCGCAGCGCGCGACGGAGGCCATCCGCTTCGCGTATGAGCCGAAGGCCAGCGAGCGCCGCTGCTGCCATCGCAGGGGAGGGCGCTGTCGAGAACACGTAGGAGCGGGCGCGATTGCGGATGAGATCGACCACTTCGAGCGTCCCCAGCGCGAACGCGCCCTGCCCGCCGAAAGCTTTGCCGAGCGTCGCGATCGTCACATCCGGGACCACGCCGACTTCCGCGCACATGCCACGGCCCATGGGGCCGAGTACGCCGAGCGCGTGAGCCTCGTCGACCACGAGCCCCGCGTCGAAGGCACGCGCGAGCTCGGCGATGGGTCGGAGAGGCGGGACGTCGCCATCCATGGAAAACAGGGACTCTGTCACTACGAGCGCGCCGTGCCCGCGATGGCGGTGCGCGTGGAGCTTGGCGCGAAGATCGTCGATGTCGGCGTGTTCGTAAACGACGACCTCGGCACGACTGAGGCGGGCGCCGTCGATCAAGCTCGCGTGGTTAAGGCGATCGCTAAAGATGACGTCGCCGCGGTCCGCGAGCGCTTGGAGCACGCCAGTGTTGCAAGCGTAGCCGGACGCAAACAGCACACCGGCTTCTTGTTCGAGGAAGTGAGCGAGCGCGAGCTCTGCTTGACGATGGAGCCGCATGTTGCCGGATACCTGCCGCGAAGCGGCAGCCCCGAAGCCGTCGAGCTCGAGCGCTTCTCGCACCGCAGCAAGGAGCGCCGGGTGCCGGGCGAGCCCCAAGTAGTTGTTCGAGCAAAGGCACAAAACCCGCCGGCCATCGACCCAAAGCCAGCCATCCTGAGGACCGGCCACGTCACGCGCGTGGCGCCGAAGGCCCTGTCCCTCGATTCTGCTGAGTCGCTCGCTGACGTGCTCCCGAAAGGCTTTCACGCGACAAGCCTAGCAGCCCCGTTTCACGTGAAACACTCGGAGTGCCGTGCTGCGCAAGCGACGAGCGCGGCTGCCACCCAGCAAAACGCAAGCAGCACGCGCACACACGACGCTGCGTCCGTTGCTTTGGTTCTTGGGAGACGAGTGAAGTCGGCGATCGCTCGAGACCTCGGACCAGCTTCGTTGCATCCCAGAGAGACGCTGGGCGAGGTAGGAGGACTACGTCGCCTCCTTGTTCCCCCTAGACGGACCGCATGCACCACCACCTCCGAACTGCTTCTCGACCTCCGGCGATCAACCGGCGTTTCGAGGGTGTCCCACGCGACGACCTCCCCACGAACCGAAGGGATGCCTGTGAGTGCTCCGGACTCACCCTGTCCTCTCCATGGACCCGCGCGCAGCCATCCCCCGATCTGCACTCGGCCGCCGGCGATCAACCTGCGTTCGAGGGACGTCCCTCGCAAGGACCTCCCAGGAACCGAAGGGACTCCTCGCGAACGCCCCGGAACCTGCTCGTCCTCGCGATCGACCGCACGCACAGCCGTCGCTGATCTGTACTCGGCCGCCGGCGATCAACCGGCGTTGGAGGGACGCCCCTCGCAAGGACCTCCCCACGAACGACGCTCGTGAGTACCCGGGCCCCCCTGTCCTCTCCATGGACCCGCGCGCACAGCCGTCGCCGATCTGCACTCGGCCGCCGGCGATCAACCGGCGTTCGTGGATTGCTCCAAGCGACGACCTTCCCCACGAACCAAAGGGGCGCTCGTGAGTACCCCGGACTCTCCGTCCTCGCGATCGACCGCGCGCACAGCCGTCACCGATCTGTACTCGGCCATGGCGATCAACCTGCGTTCGAGGGACGCCCCACGTGAGGACAAACCAAAGGGACGCCCTGGTGAGTGTCCGAGCCCTGGTCGCATTCCGCAGGATCGTGGACGTGAGGCCCCAGCAAAGACTGGGGAGCAAGCGTTGCGGTCGCGCGAGGGCTGCGGGCGGACAAACTTCGGGGGTTAGAGTCGGCGCACGAGCTTCTGGCGATCGCCTCATGCGTACACGCTGCTGGCGGAGAGCCAAGCGATGAGCCACGGGTGCCTCGCGATGGAGCCACGTGCTGGCATACCGGCACGCGGGCGTTACGGGTCTTACCTTCGGGCACGCACACCGTGAATCGCGAGAGCACGATTCGTTCTCGGAGGCTGTGATTGCGCAAACCTTCGAGCTGCGCGCGTGCTCGATCCGTCCCGTCGCGAAACTCGGCGGGCTTCGGAGCTGCCATTACGCAAATCCTCGACCTGCACGCGCCGGCCCCCGACCGCGCCGCCAGGCACCGCCTTGTGATCGTGAGTCGGCCGCAATCAACTGCCGCCCAGCACTTCCAGGCCGAGCCACCGGCGTCACTCCCGACGACCATCAGCGTTTGTCCTACTCATTCCGCGACACGCGTACGCGAATAGCCGGCCGGGTCTCCTGTTTCACGTGAAACGTTCCCAGACCGACTCTGTACCTTGCGGGAGCCCGGCATTTACGCTGGGAGGCACAGCCAGAAGTAACCAGGCGTAGGAAACGTCGACCCAGCTTGCCCGGCGAATAACTTTCACACCGCGCAGGCTTCGTCGGCGGGTACGCAAGTCGTTCCTCTCGACAGCGCCCTTTGCACGACCGTTCCTAGAGACCTTCTGGAAGCACCTCGGCCAAACACGCGCCAGCACTCGGGCCCAGCCCGCGCCGAAGCGGAGGACGCGGCAACGGAGGACGCGGCGCTTGCCGCTTAGCCCTCGCTTAGCCCTTCCAGTGCTCTCGCACGTCGCTGGCGTACTGACTTTCGATCTCCGCCACGACGCGATCGACCCGCGCGTGGTCGTGGCCGTCTGGCACGCGGATCAATACCTGCGCAAAGAGATCTCCGTGACCGCCGCCGCGGCGTGGCATGCCCTTGCCCTTGAGGCGGAGCTTGGCGCCGCTCTGAACGCGCGGCGGCAACTTCAAGGCAACCTCACCTGCGGGGGTAGGAACCTTGACGCTCGCACCGTGCCACGCCTCGCCGAAGGTAACCGGCACCTCGAGGTGGAGATCCGCGCCCTCCCTACGAAACCACTTGTGGCCGCCAACCCGAACTGTCAGGACGAGGTCTCCGGCATTCGGGGTGCCCGTCAATGCGCCCTGCCCGCGTAGCCGGACCTTGCCGCCATCTTCGACACCGGCGGGGATGCGCACACGGATCGTCCGTTGCCGGCCATTTTCCGTGATCGTCAACTCGCGCTCGACCCCTTGGTATGCCTCTTCGAACGTGACCGAGATCTCGCTTTCCTGGTCCGGCGCCTTGTTCGGAACCCCGGTCGCAGTCCGCCCGCCGAAGCCGCCCCCGCCGCGCCCGAACAGCTCGTCGATGCCGCCCCCGAACAGGTCCTCCAAGGTGCCGCCGAATCCAGAGCGCCGACCGCGCCCCGCGCCGGCGAAGATCTCTTCGAAGCCGAACCCCGCACCCGGCGCGCCGCTGGCGCGCGCCCGCCCGCGCATCGCACGCGCCGCGTCGGCGTCGAAGCCATCGCGCAGCCCTACTTCGCCAAACTCGTCATACAGCCCACGCTTGCGGTCGTCCGACAACACATCGTTGGCGTACGAGACGCGCTTGAAGCGCTCCTCCGCCTTGGTGTTGTTCGGGTTCCGATCCGGATGCAGCTCGCGGGCGAGCTTGCGGTACGCCTTTTTGATCTCTTCCTTGCTGGCGCCCTTCTTCAGCCCCAACTCAGCGTACAGGTCTCGCTCGGCCATCGCCTCTGTCAGTCCCCTCTTCGAGTCACCGGTAACCAGCCGCTATCGCAGTTTCAATCCCGAGCGCTTGCTGCACGGGACCTCGACGTGGTAACCGGCCTCTGTCGTGTCCCTTGTAGAGCTTAATCGACTTCCACACCACGTCGCGATCATCATGGACGGCAATGGTCGCTGGGCGAAAGATCGCGGCCTTCAGCGCTGGGAAGGGCACCGTGAAGGCGCCAAGTCCGTGCGGGAGATCATCACCTCCAGCCGCCGCCTGGGTCTGAAGGCGCTCACCTTGTACGCCTTCAGCGAGCAGAATTGGGCGCGCCCCGAAGAAGAGGTGAGCGCGCTCATGGAGCTCCTTCAGGAATACATCATCGGCGAGCGCGACACGCTGCTGAACAACAGCATCCGCTTCCGGGCCATCGGGCGTGTACACCGGCTACCCCAGCACCTGATCCGGCTGGTGAACGACCTCACTGCCGTCAGCGCCAACAACCTCGGCATGACGCTCTCCATTTGCCTGTCGTACGGCGGGCGCGAAGAGGTCGCGGACGCCGCCCAGGAGTTGGCCCGTCGCGTTCAGCGCGGCGAGCTCCAGCCCGAGCAGATCGACGAGCACGCGATCAGCGCCATCCTGCCGTCGCTCGCGTTTGGGCCGGTCGACCTGCTGATCCGCACGGGCGGCGAGTTTCGTACGAGCAACTTCCTGATCTGGTCGGGCGCCTACGCGGAGCTGTTCTTCAGCCCCAAGCTCTGGCCCGAGTTCGGCCAGCGCGACTTGTACGCCGCGATCCACGCCTTCCAGCAGCGCAACCGCCGCTTCGGTCTCGCCGACAACGTGCAGGGGCCGAACGTCACTGCCAGCCAAGAGGTGATCGCGAAAGCGATCGCCGGCTGAGCGTGGCCGGCGCACGACAACGGCTGCAGGCCGCAAAGTACCGGAAGTTACCGAGTCTGCCGGGTGGATGCTACATCCCGCTCGGAGTGCTCCCGAGCGGAGCCGCCCTCCCGCGATGACCGACGCTGCCAAGCCGAAGCACTCCAACCTCGCCGTCCGCTTCATGACCGCCGGCGTCGCGGCGCCCGCGATCTTGTGGATGCTGTTCTTGGCTCCGTCTTGGGTGTGGCCGAGCTTCGTCCTGGTACTCGCTACGCCGATCGCGGCGCAGGAGCTCTTCGGCATGACGATGCCAGGTGAACGGGGGCTTCAGGCCTGGGGCATGCTTTCGTCGTTGGCCGTCGGCGTTGGGCTGTTCTCGGCGATCACCGCGCCTGAAGTTCCAGAGCGCTTTCCAGTCGCGCTCGTCTTATGGACGCTGGCCACCATGCTGGTCGCTTTGACGCGACCTCTCCCGCACGAAGCCTCGGGGCAGCGCATGGCTTGGTTGCTCGCCGGTCCGTTGTACATCGGTGGCACGCTGGCCATGCTGGCAGCGCTTCACACGCTCGAGCACGGCGGCGCGTGGGTGCTGCTCTCGATGATGTTGGCTTGGTTCGCCGATACCGCCGGCTACTTCTCGGGACGCTTCCTCGGGGGCAAGCTGTTCGGAGCGCGCAAGCTCTCGCCCAACATTTCGCCCAACAAGACGTGGGAGGGTGCGATCGGCTCCTTGGCCGGCTGCTTGGGGGCGATCGCGGTCGCGCACTTCTGGTATCTGCCGTCACTTCCCCTGTCTGGCGGAGTCGTCCTCGCATTGTGCTCAGCGCCGCTCGGCGTGTGCGGGGATCTGGTCGAGTCGCTGATCAAGCGCAGCACGGGCGCCAAGGACAGCGGTTGGATCGTGCCTGGCCACGGCGGACTCATCGATCGCATCGACGCGCTCATGTTCGTCGCAACCTTGGTCTTGGTGTACGCGCGCTATCTACTCCCCACGCTGTCCTGACCGGAGCGGCGTAGCGTGCTGCTGAACGGCATGGCAGCTTGGCGGCCATGGCCGAGCGCCGCTTCGAGCTCAGCAGCAAGTTTGCCCCCGCGGGCGACCAACCCGCCGCGATCGAAGGACTGGTGCGCGGCCTCGCGCAGGGCGATCGCCATCAGGTCCTGCTCGGCATCACGGGGAGCGGAAAGACCTTCACGATCGCCAACGTGGTCGCCGAAATACAGCGACCGACCCTGATCATCACGCCCAACAAGACGCTGGCCGCCCAGCTCTACGGCGAGATGAAGGAGCTCTTCCCAGCCAACGCGGTCGAGTACTTCGTCAGCTACTACGACTACTACCAGCCCGAAGCCTACATCCCGACCACCGACACCTTCATCGACAAGGACGCGATCATCAACGAGCACATCGACCGCATGCGCCACGCGGCGACACGCTCGCTGCTCTCGCGCCGCGACGTGATCATCGTGGCCAGCGTGTCGTGCATCTACGGCATCGGTTCGGCCGAGTGGTATCAGGGCATGCTGATCGATCTCGTGCGCGGGCAAGAGATCCGGCGCGACATGCTGCTCAAGCAGCTCATCGACATCCAATACGATCGCAACGACGTCGATTTCCACCGCGGCACCTTCCGCGTCCGCGGTGACGTGGTGGAGGTCTTCCCGGCCTACGAGCAGGAGCGCGCGGTGCGCATCGAGTTCTGGGGCGACGAGATCGAGCGCATCAGTGAGATCGATCCGCTACGCGGCAAGGTGCTGATCGAGCTCGACCGCTACAGCATCTACCCGGGCTCCCACTTCGTCACGCCGCTCGAGCAGCGCCGCAAGGCCATCGCGTCGATCCGCGATGAACTCGCGGAGCAGCTCGAGATACTGGGGCGCGAGAACAAGCTGCTCGAAAAGCAGCGGCTCGAGCAGCGCTCGCTATACGACCTCGAGATGCTGGAGCAGATGGGCTTCTGCCATGGCATCGAGAACTACTCGCGTCACTTTTCGAACCGCGTGGCGGGCGAGCCACCGCCCACGCTCATCGATTACTTCCCGAGCGACTTCTTGTTGGTGATCGACGAGTCCCACCAGACCATCCCGCAGATCGGCGGCATGTACCGTGGAGACCGCGCGCGCAAAGAGATCCTGGTGGAGCACGGCTTTCGGCTGCCGAGCGCGCTCGACAACCGGCCGCTGCGCTTCGAGGAGTTCGAGGCCCACATCCATCAGGCAATCTACGTGAGCGCCACGCCGGGAGACTGGGAGCTCGCGCAGTCGCAAGGCGTGTTCGTAGAGCAAGTGATCCGGCCCACCGGGCTGATGGATCCGCAAATCCACGTGCAGCCGACGGGCAGCCAGGTCGACCATCTGCTCGGCGAGATTCGGGGTCGGGTGGCGCGCGGAGAGCGCGTGCTCGCGACGGTCCTTACGAAGCGCATGGCCGAGGATCTGGCCGAGTACTACGGCGAGTTGGGGGTGAAGTGCCGGTACCTGCACAGCGACGTCGACACGCTCGAGCGGGTGGAGGTGCTGCGCGATCTGCGCAGCGGCGTCTACGACGTGCTCATCGGCATCAACCTGCTGCGCGAGGGGCTGGACCTACCGGAGGTCTCGCTGGTGGCGATCCTCGATGCCGATAAGGAAGGCTTCCTACGTTCTCCCCGCTCGCTCATCCAGACCA
>CAZYWR010001445.1:0-11574 GCA_964651185.1 uncultured Polyangiales bacterium | reverse complement strand
GCTCGCGGGTCACGGCTCCCTCTCGGTGGGCATCATCCGCCGCGCACCCGCGCGGTGCGCCAGCCGATGCCGCGAGCACGGCGTGGCGTGAACGGCAGAGACCGCTCAAGGAAAGCTCGAAATCGGCCGAAGAGCGGCTCGGCGCGGCGCTGTTCCGCGCGCGAACGCAACGAGGGCGACGCGCGCAGTTCCGCGCGCGAGCGCGACGAGGTTCATGGGCCGCTTGGGCTGGTGCGGGCGACAATGTGCGCGCGGGCTGCTCGCCGCGCTGCTTGCGGGGAGCGCCCTCGTCGCGTGCGGCGGCGAGCCCGCACCCGCACCTACCATCCCGCTCGTGCCCGACGCGGGGTTCTACCTCGGCGGGCAAGCCGCGCGCGATGGGAGCGCGTCGGACGCCGAAGACCTCGGGAGCGCTGCGGACGCATTCGCCGCCGAGCCCGTGCACATCACGGCGAAGGTGAGCGGGCTCGTGGGCAGCGGGCTCGTCTTGCGGAGCGCCGCCGGGGAGGACCGGGCGGTGGCGGCCGACGGCGATGTGGACTTCGCCGAGGCGCTGACTGCGGGCGGCGAGCTCGTGACGATCGAGGCCCAGCCGCACGGACCCAACCAGACTTGTCGCGTGCAGGCCGCCGAGGCCGGAGACGTGCGCGTGGTCTGCGAGACGGACACGTACTTCGTGGGTGGCACGGCGATCGGCCTCCAAGGCACGGGACTCACGCTCGAAGACGCACACGGACAGCAGGTGGCCCTGAGCGCGAGCGGCGCGTTTCACTTCGCTGACCCAGCGGCCGACCTCACCTCGTACGCGCTCCACATCGCGAGTCAGCCCGCGCACCCGCGCCAGACCTGCGCATTGCAGGGCGGCGAAGGCGAGGTGATGGGCGCGGACGTCCGCAGCGTGACGGTCACCTGCAGCACCGAGCGTTTCCCGGTGAGCGGTGAGGTGAGCGGCCTGCTCGGCAGCGGCCTCGTGCTCGAGCTCGCTGGCGAGACGATCGCGATCGGCGCGGACGGTCCGTTCGCTTTTGCGGATAAGCCGCTCGACGGCAGCGCGTTCGCGGTGGAAGTACAGACACAGCCGCACGCGCCCGACCAGCGCTGCGTGGTCGTGAACGGCGCGGGCAGCCTGGATGGCGCGCCGGTGAGCGACGTGAAAGTGGTGTGCGGCGCGCTCGGCGGGTTACGCATCAGCGAAGTGGGGAGCTGCTACTTCTCGAACTCGGCCTGCTGGTTCGAGCTGTACAACGCCGGAACGGCGACCGAGGAGCTCTCATACTATCAGCTGCGCGCCCCGTCTTCGCTGCGCGAAGCGCCTTACACGCTCGAGGGCGATCACGCGTTCGCGCTGCCGAGCGCGGCGCTCGCGCCGGGCGCGTACCTCGTCGTGCAGGCGCAGAGCACCGAGGCGCTCGCGGATGGTCAGGGCTTGGTGCACGTGGCGGACGGAACCACCTTACCCTGGTGGGCAGACCAGGGCTTCCTCGAGCTCACGACGGCCGGGCAGAGCGTCGACTTCGTGCGCTTCGGCGCGAACGCGAGCTCTCCTTCGAGCGCGGGCGCTTGGGCGGGCATGAGCGTCTTGGGGCTGCCTTCGGACGCGGATGCTTATGGTTATGCCATCGCGCGCGACGTGTCCCAGACCGATCGCGACAGCGTCGCCGACTGGACGGTGCGCGCGTTTGCGACACCCGGAGGTCCGAACGACGTGACCTCCGATGCGGATGTCGATCTGGACGGCGTCCCCGATTCGGCCGAGGTGTTCGGCGGAAGGTTCGCGGGCATCGATCTGTACGCCATGGGCGCGCGCGTGGGGCCGCGCGACGTGTTCGTGGAGATCGATCGCATGGAATCGAGCGATCCCGGCGTCTCGCCGCGCCGGGAAGCGCTCGACAAGGTGGTCGCCGCGTTCGCGAAACACGGCATCGCCGTGCACTTCGACGTCGGTTCCCTGTTCTCGGCTGGCTTCGATCCGGCGAGCTACAATCTCGGTGGGGGCGACGTGGTGGCGTACGCCGAGAAGGTCGGGTTCGCTCCAGTCCCGCAGGGAGTGGCCGACCTCTACGACTACAAAGCGCAGCACATGGCGGCCGCGCGCCGCTCGCTCTTTTACTACGAGCTGTTCGCGTCGTCGCAGGACAATCCGGATCCGACGCAGCGCTCCGTGGGCATCGGCGAGCGGCCCGGCAACGACACCATCATCACGCTCGGCGGGATCGGCCTCGGCACGGTGACCAGCGCCGCCAAGAACATGCTGATCAACTATCAGGCCGCCACGGTCATGCACGAGCTCGGACACAACCTCGGGCTGCGTCACGGCGGCGGCGACGACGTCAATTACAAGCCGAACTACGTCTCGGTGATGAACTACCTCTACAGTCCGGTCGGGCTTCCGACCATCGGCTGGTCCGAAGGCGACCGCTACGACCTGTACCGGCACTGCTCGCTGCTCGGCGTCTTTCAGCTGACCAACGCACCCACCGCCGATCCGAGCAAGTTCCTGATCGACTACTCCGACGGCCTGAGCGGCGATTTGTCCGAAAGCAACGTGGTCGAATCCGAAGGCCTCGGTCGCACGGCCAGCAAGAGCGTCGACTACAACTGCAACGGCCGGACGGACAGCCCTTACGCGCGCGACCTGAACGGGGATGGCGAAAAGGACGTGTTCACGGATCACGACGACTGGGGCAGCCTCAACCTGGTGTTTCGGCGATCTTACTCCGGCGACGAAAACGGACCCGATCTGTGGTTCCGCGCGGTCGCCCAAGCTCCTCACGATCTGCTCACGGACGACGTCCAGGACACCGGCGACGATCCGTGCCCTCCGTTCGCGTCGGCTCAGACGCTTTTCCCGGAGTAGGTATCGCTCCCGGATCCGCGAGCGCTGCATGAGGAGCATGCGCGGCGCGGTCTGCGCGCGACGGTCGTGCGGAACGACCCGCTTCAGAAAGGTCGCTGTGCGTTCCGTGCGATCGTGAGCAGACATCAGCGCGTCAGCCGCCGTCTGCTTCCTTCGGTAAAAAGAGTCGGCCGATCTCGAGCTCGATGGCGTCAAACGGCGCGATGCGGGCTGTTGCCGTGTCGTCGTAGACGCCGAGCTCCACCCAGACTCCATCGCGCAGCACGAGCGCTTCGAGCCCTCGGAGCTCGGGATCGATCAGCCAATAGTAAGGAATGCCAGCGCGCGCATAGAGTCGCCGCTTCGTGAAGCGGTCGCGTGCCGCCGTGGAAGGCGAGAGCACCTCGCAGACCCAATCGGGCACGACCTCGATCGGTCGCGCCGCACCCGGCTGCGGCAATCGTTCCCGGCGCCAGCCCGCCAGATCGGGCCGCACGATGTCATTCGGTCCGAGCGCGACATCCACCTCCACGAAGATCCACCAGCCGCCGGGTCCGCCGCGCCCGTCGTCGTCGTCGAAGGGCCCGCCGAGAAACCTACGCGCGGAGCCTTGTGCCTTGGAGTGCCGCGGCAGCGGCGCAGGCGAAACCACGACCTCGCCCGCGAGCACCTCCGCCCGCATATCGCTAGGCACAGCGAGCAGGTCGGCATAGGTCGCAAGCGTGCGCTGGGGATTCGCCATGCCGAGACCGTATCATCCGGCTCCCACGCCTGCCGCGCCCCTGTCAGCCCCTCGCGTCCTCTGGCGCGCGCTCCGCGGAATGCCTGGCGAGGCCCAAGCGGGCGGCATGTTATCAATCGAGATAACGCCGAGCCTCGAAAGCCATCGCCACAGCGAAACGGGGAGAGCGCTGTCGATGACCTTGCAAGCGGCGCGCGGACAGCCCGTTTTTGGCGGCTTGGGTCCTGTCTTGTGCACAATGGCGCCGCCGCGGTCCCATGCGCCGCGCGACGGAGTCTGCAGATGCGAATCGGTCTGGTTTACGGATTGTCCACGTTGCTTCCCGGCTTGGTGCTCGGGCTCGCTGCCTGCTCGGACGATGAGCAGGGCCCGGCGGATGCGGCCGCCGATTCCGGCGTGCACCCGTCCGACGCGGGAGGCGTGCTCGACGCCGGGGCGGGCATCGATGGCGGCTCGCGCGGTATGGATGCCGCGATCGACGCCGCGAATAGCGATTACCAGTGCGTGCCCCCCGCGCTTCCGAGCGGCACGGTCGCGAGCGACGAGGCTTGTTGTAGCGGGCTTGGCACCTGTCGAGACCTGGGCGACGCGGGCGCGTCGCTCGGCTTCGGAGACTGCAACGCGAGCGCGAATTTGCGCTGCGTGCCTCGCACCGCGAGCGTCGATGCCGGCATGAGCGATGGCGGAACGAGCCTCGTGGCCAGTTGTCGTATGAAGATCGGCAGCGTGGATGCCGGACCGGACTACGAGGGCCGCTGCATTCCGGAGTGTCTGACGCGCGGCCAACCTTCGCTGACACAGGGCGAGTGCACGAGCGGCTTCGTGTGCGTGCCCTGTTATAATCCGGTCACGGGCATCGACACGGGCGCGTGCCGGAGCGGCGGGGATCACCCAGCGGAGGCTGCGCCGGCAGGTTTTCCGGAGTGCGGCGATGCGACTGGCTACTGCGTGTCCTCCGGTCTCGTGCAGGGCGGGACGACCTTGCCGCAGCTCACGTGTCCGGCAGGCGAGCTGTGCGCGCCGAAGCTGCGCGTGACCTCGCCGAACGCGTGCTTCGCGCACTGCGATTCCATCGCGGGCGCAGGCGCATGCATCCCGGCCTTCCTCGTGCCGGAGAGCTCACGGGGCGTGCTGCAGTCGCGCGGGTGCATGACGGGCGAGCTCTGCACGCCCTGCATCAGCCCGCTCGACCAGAAGAGCACGGGAGCTTGCGACTGAGCGGTTTACTCGCGACCGTCCGGCTGTGGCCGCGCGGCCCGCGCGATAACTTCTCCCGGTGCATCGTGGCCGCGCTCACGAAGGAGCCGCGCGCTCTCTTCACGCGTTTCTGCGTACACCTCGGCGCTCGCGCTGAGAACGAGCGCGAGCTCGACCAGGCGCGCCCGTGCGCGCGGTGGAGCCTGGCATTGCCCTCACGTGCGGACGGGCTAGTACCGGTGAAGACGGCCGTCTGGGTGGCCGAGCCCTCGTCGATCCGTCTACCAAAGCGCCGAGTCGCGGCTCGGCACATGCTCGGTGTAGGAGCCGAGAATACGCGGGAGATGCTGGATGAAGGCGCTGCTGAGCAAAGTCGTGGGCGGCCCCGAGACCTTGGTGCTCGAGGACGTACCGAACCCCGAAGTCAGGCCGGGGTCCGCGCTGATCGACGTCAAGGCCGTCGGGGTCAACTACCCCGACGTGCTCATCATTGAGGACAAGTACCAGTTCAAGCCGCCGCGCCCGTTCGCGCCGGGCGGCGAGGTGTCCGGCGTGGTGCGTGCCGTCGGCGAAGGCGTGACCCACGTGAAGGTGGGCGATCGCGTGCTCGCCAACGCGGGTTGGGGCGGCATGGCGCAACAGCTGGTGCTCGACGGCGCGCGCTTGATCCCCGTGCCGGACGCGATGCCGTTCGACGAAGCCGCGGCGTTCTTGATGACCTACGGCACCTCGTACTACGCGCTCAAGAATCGCGGTCACGCCAAAGCCGGGCAGACCTTGCTCGTGCTCGGCGCGGCCGGAGGCGTGGGCCTGTCTGCAGTCGAGCTAGGCAAGGCCCTGGGCCTACGCGTGATCGCCGCCTGCTCTTCGCAAGAGAAGGTCGATCTCGCCATCCGCCACGGCGCCGAGCGCGGCGTGGTCGATGGCGCGGGTCCGTTCGATCGCGACGGCCAAAAGAAGCTCGCGGAGCAGTTCAAGAACGCGTGCGGCCCGAACGGTGCCGACCTCATCTACGACGGCGTCGGCGGCGACTACGCCGAGGCGGCGCTGCGCTCGATCGCTTGGGAAGGTCGCTTCCTGGTCGTCGGCTTTCCAGCGGGCATTCCGCGTATCCCGCTCAACCTGACTTTGCTCAAGAGCTGCGACATCGTGGGTGTGTTCTGGGGCGCAGCGGTCGCGCGCGACCCGAAAGGTCACCAAGAAAACGTGCGCGAGCTGATGGACCTCTACAAGGAAGGCAAGATCAAGCCGCACGTCTCGGCGCGCTTCCCGCTCGAGCGCGGCGCCGAGGCCATCACCCACCTGGCGAACCGCAAGGCGATGGGCAAGATCGTGGTGGTGATCGAGTAAGGTCAGTGAAACTCGCTCAGGTGGATGACGTACCAGCGCGGCCCCCAGGTGATGAGCACGCGGACTTCGAGCGAACGCCGTTCGTCGCCGACGCGGTAGTAGAGTGAGGTGTGGCGAGCCGCCCAGTAAGGAAGGCGGTTTCCCTCCTCTCCCGGTTTGATCCAGCCGCCGCGCCGCCCGAGATCGAGCTCGACGAACTCGGCGCGATCGAGGTCTTTCAGGCTCGCGTGCAGGTTGTGGATGTCCGCGAGAAAGCGCTGATGCAGGCGCTCGTAGTACCGCTCCGGGTGCGCCATCGCCTTCACGAGATGGAACGCGTCGCGCGGAAAGAACACGTCCTCGGCGAGCGCCGGGTCGTCGTGCACGATGGCTTGAAACAGCCGCCGCGCGGGCTCCTGCGCGCTTTCCTTTCCGGGCCGCGGCGGCGCTTCGCTCCGGTCAGCCCGATGCTCGTCCGGTACGTTCTCCTGCGCTGGCGCAGCGCTGGCGTACAAGACGACCGCCGCGATCGAGAGCAGCCCGCGTCTTCGCATCGCACCATGGTACGCCGGCAAGAGCCCGTTAGCCGAGCACGAACCTCCAGCTGGCCAGCGCCACGTAGGCGAGATAGCCGAGCAGGCCTGAGGTCGCGACGGCCGCCGCGAGCCCAGGCAGCAGGCCGAGGGCAGACCGGTCTGCGCCTGCGCGCCGCTTCCCTTCCTGGAGATCTCGGACGATCGCGCCTGCCGTATGGTGCTTTGCGCTGATGGCGCGCCCCGCGACGTACGACGTCTTGGTCCACGTGCTCACGACGTTCTCTCCCGTTCTTGCGACGCGACGGGCCGAATCGGACGATCGCCGTGCTGCGCGTCGCTCTTTCCGTCTCCCTTGTTCGGTCCCGTGCGCAGACGCGCTCGTTACAGGATTGGCGCAGAAATCGAGCTACTTCTGCGCAGGAATGCGCGCGCGGCGGCACGCCTGCGTGCGCGCGATCGAGGGCGCGTACAACCAGCGCCAACGCGAGCGCATGGCGGGTCGCGCCCCCACGGACCTCTCGCTTTTCGCCCCCACAAGCGTCCGTGGCTGTCGTAGGGTCGCCGCATGTTCGACCGCTCTTGCCTTTTGCTTGGCAGCTTGGCCTTCGCGCTCGCGGCGTGCAGCGATTCCGATGACCACGACGGCGCCGACGCGGCATGGAGCCCCCCAGGCGAGGTGCCAGTCGATCCCGCCTTGGACGCCGGCGATACGCTTTCTGCCGCGCCGACCATAGTCCCCGTGAACAACGGCCCTGGGATCGGCGACGAGGATGCGTCCGATCCGTCGGCGCATCGGCCTCCGCCGACCAACGTGAGCTTCGAGACGGCGCTTCGCATAGGGGTCGACGGGAAAGCCGCGCTGCAAGATCGGGTCGGGGCCAACCAGATCGACTACTTCACGTTCACCGCGGAAGCGGGCGCGTTTTATGAGCTCAAGACCGACTTCGGTCCGTTTTCGCCCGACAACGTGCTCTCGCTTTACGATCCGGATCGCACCTTGATCGCGCAGAACGACAACGGCTCGCTCTGGTCGAGCGACGACATCGACGCGCGGCTCGTCGTGCGAACGCCCAAGGCCGGCGATTACTTCGTGCGTGTCGAGGATCCCAAGACACCCCCCGAGTTCTTCGAGGCATCAGCGTTTCCGTTGCTCTTTTACCATCTCACCGTGCGGAAACTGGCGTCCGATACGCCGGGGTTCGCGCTGGCCGCGGCCGGGACGCCTCCCGCGCTGCACTTTGCGGACGATCCCACCACGCACAACGCTTATGTCACGGTGGTCGGGGCGTTCACGGCGGGCACGGACAGCGCGTTCTCGTTCGCTGGACGAGCGAACGCCGCGCTGATCGGTCACGTCCTTCCGATGGGGAGCATGGGCAACGGTTCGACGGCCGTGGGCGGCCATGCGAGCGTGCTTTCGAGCGATCAGCACGCCCTGGCGGACGCCGACCTCGGTAACGGACAATACAGTCTGCACCCGCCGGTCGCAGACGGTACCTATCAAGTGGTGCTGCATGCGGGCGCCACCACCGGAGTCAATGACTTCTTCGCGGCGGACCTGCTTCTGATCGATGACAACCCGAGGGAACAGGCGGAGGCGGCCAACAACCAGCTGAGTGGGGCCGAGCCCCTCAGTATGCAAGGGACCTCGCGCCGGCGCGGCTTGATCTTGGCGTCGCTCCCGGCGATGGACATCGACTATTACCACTTCGACGTCAACATGAACGAACACGTGAGCGTCGCGTGCGAGGGAGAATCGGGAGGTTCCGGCGTACGCAACTTGCGCGCGGAGTTGCGTGACGGATCGGATCAAATGCTGGCTTCGGCGCTCGAGACCTCTTCGGCCAACTTGCTGATCTCCAAATATACAGTCACAGCCGCCGGTACGCTCTATCTGCGACTGTCGAGCGATGCGACCGCGCCCATGAATCAGATCGAACCATGGGTCCGCTGCGTGCTGATCGCGGGCTTGTAGAGTGTTCTGATCGGGCGACCTGACATCAACATCTGCTCCGCGCTCGCGCTCGACGCCGGCCTACAGGCCGACGGCAGCGGCTGGCAGAGGGGGCGCGCGAGCGAGCTCGCCGATGGTACGGCGAACCACTGCTACGACTTGATGAACGGCCATCGCGCCTGCACTTCCAACGACGGCTACGACCCGACTTGGCGCACCAGATCGAGCAGCTGGTCGCTCGGGCCGAGCCTCAACTGGCTGGCTAGCAGGGCTGGTCCGTAAGCACCTCCGAGCGCCTCTGCGACGCGCGGCACGCGCAACCCACGGCCTTCCAACCGGCGAGCCGCAGCGCGGCATCGGCGTGTCCAGGTTCCACGCTGCGGCCCTGTGGTCGTCCGAAAGCCTAGGCATGAACTGTGGGGCTCGCTCGGTGCAGCGCTCTACACCGCTTCGCGAGGCTTTCCGCGGCCCGTTTCGGCTGGCGCGCACGCGCGCGAGCGCGCTAGATCAATGCGCCGGCCGCAGGTTGGAGGCGGTTTTCATGATCACGATCTCGACGACCCGCTGCCTCTCTGCACATCGTGTTCGTTTGCCGTCGCTCATCTTGGCGATCACCGCGCTGCTTTCAGTCGAAGGCTGCTCCACCTCCGAGGCGCCCGCGCCGAACGCCGATGCCGGACAGCTCTTGAGCGGTCCCGATGCGCAGACGTCCGATCCGACCTGCGACACCACCTGGAAGGCGATCCAGAAGACGATCTTTCAGGGCGATGGCTGCACCTCCTCCAAGTGTCACAGCGGCGATCAGCCGGCGGGCGGCTTGAACCTCGAAGGCGACGCCGCGCTCGACCAGCTGCTCTTCCAGAAGCCGCAGGCGAGCATCACCTCGCCGATGTATCTGATCCAGCCAGGCGAGCAGGCTCTGAGCTTTCTGTACCTGAAGACTGAGGCGGCCACCGAAGGCACTGCGCTGCCACCGGGCGGCGGCGCTCCGATGCCGTTCGGCCTGACGCCTATCTCTGCGGACCACCTGTCCGCGCTTCGCCTCTGGATCCGCGCGGGCGCCCCGCGCACCGGCGTCGTCGCCGGGACGCAAGGTCTACTTTTGTGCACGCTCTCCGTGAGCGCCGATCCCAACAAGGCGCCGCGTCCGCCGGTGCCCGCGGCGGACGAAGGCTTTCAGCAGGTCGCCGGCCCGTGGGCCCTCGAAGCCAACTCGGAGAACGAAGTCTGCTTTGCGACCTACTACGATCTGACTACGGCGGCTCCGGATTGGTCCAAGCTGCCTTGCGATCTGCCGGGCGGCTCGCGCACGTGCGTCGGCTTCAAGCGCAGGCAGCTCTCTCAGGACGCGCAGTCTCACCACAGCATCATCAGCATCTACACCGGGGCGGCGGCGACATCGGATCCTGCGTGGGGCGCGTGGCGCTGCGCGGGGGGCGCGCTCGAGGGCACCACCTGCGATCCAACCAAGCTCGGCCAGCCCGCGGCGCAAGGCGGCGCCGACTGCGGCGACGGCGCGGTCTGCCAGTCCGTGCCCACGAAGGCCACGGCTTGCCGCGGTTGGGGCCCGAACGACAAAGACACGAATCAGATCGGCGCCGGCGGCGCGCAGTCGCCGGTCAGCAGCAACGACTACCCGGCCGGTGTGTACGGTCAGATCCCGCTGCAAGGCGTGATCATCTGGAACTCGCACGGCTTCAACCTGACCACCGAGCCGACCACGATCGAGCAGTACAACACCTTCTGGTACGCCAAGCCCGAAGAGCGCCAGTACTTGGTGAAGGGCATCTTCGACACGCACAACATCTTCGTGATGAACGTGCCGCCCTTCGAGCAGCGCGAGTATTGCGCGACCTTCACGCTCCCGCAGTACGCGCACCTCAGCGAGCTGGGATCGCACGCGCACAAGCGCGGCGTGTTGTGGCGCACCTGGCTCCCGCCCAACAGCCCTGATTGCTCGAGCACGACCTGCGCTCCGAACGACGGGGTTCCGGCGTACCTGAGCCGCGTATACAACGATCCTTTGGTGCTGCGCTTCGACCCCAGCATGTCTTTCGACGATCCGGATCCGGGGACACGCACGCTCAAGTATTGCTCGGTGTACGACAACGGGAAGGACGACCCGACGTTGGTGAAGCGTAAGTCCACTTTGCCGGCCGGAGCGAGCCCGTGCACGAACGACCAGCTCGCCTGCGTCGGCGGCGAGCATCAAGGTCAGCTCTGCGGCGGCGACGACACCGTGTGCGGAACCGGCCTTTGCGACGCCTGTCCGGTGCGTGGCGGCGTGACCACCGAAGACGAGATGTTCATCTTGCTCGGCAACTACTACGTCGTTCCGCCGGCGCCCTGAGCGCGGAGGTCCCTCATGCAGCTGATCGATGAGATCGTCGCCGATGCAGGGCTCATCCGCGCCGTGCGCCGCGATCTTCACGCTCATCCAGAGCTCGGCTTCGAAGAGCAGCGCACGTCGGACTTGATCGCGCGCCAGCTGAGCGAGTGGGGCATCCCGGTGGACCGGGGCCTGGGCAAAACCGGCGTCGTCGGCATCATCGAGGGCCGCTCCTCGCGTCGAGCGCTCGGGTTGCGCGCCGACATCGACGCGCTGCCGATGACCGAACACAACCGCTTCGCGCACGCGAGCCGGCATCCCGGCAAGATGCACGCGTGCGGACACGACGGCCACACCGCGGTGCTGCTGGCGGCGGCCAGACAGCTGAGCCGGCGGCGCAACTTCGACGGCGCCGTATACGTCGTCTTTCAGCCCGCCGAAGAGGGCGGCGGCGGCGCGCGCGTGATGATCCGCGACGGCTTGTTCCAGAAGTTCCCCATGGAGGCGATCTTCGGCGCCCACAACTGGCCGGGCATGCGGGTAGGGCAGTTCGCGATCAAGAGCGGCCCCGCCTTCGCCTCCAGCAACGAGTTCAAGATCACCATCCGCGGCAAAGGCGCGCACGCGGCCATGCCGCACCTCGGCGTCGAT
>CAZYWR010001444.1:0-1958 GCA_964651185.1 uncultured Polyangiales bacterium | reverse complement strand
ACAAGCTCTCGGCCGCCTCGCCGGCCAGCCGCATCAACGTATCGGCGTGCTTGAGGCGATCGCGCTGTTCGCTGAGCTCGGCCTCTTCGCCGGGTCGCGGGCCCACCTCGTCGATCTCGCGCACCTGATAGCGCAGCAGATCCTCGCGCTGGGAGCGCTCGCCGAGGCCGCGCTCGAACGCGCGCAGCGCCTCGTGTGCCTCTTTGACCGCCGTATAGGCGTCGCCGACCGCTTCGCGCTCGCGTCCGAGCCCGGCGAACGCGTCCAGGTAGCCGAGGTGGGTGCCCGGATTGGTGAGCGTGTGGTGCTCGTGCTGCGACGAGATGTCGGCCAGCCCGCGCACGAGCTCGCCCAGCTGCTGCGCGGACGCCATGCGGCCGTTCACGTACGCGCGCGTGCGCCCATTCGCGCACAGCACGCGGCGGATCACGAGCTCCTCGCCGTCGACCTCGAGCGCCGTGAGCTTGGCCTTGAGCGAGGCGTCCTCGCCGACATCGAACAGCGCTTCGACTTCGGCCTGCGCTGCACCAGCGCGCACGAGCTCCGGCCGGCCCTTGCCCCCCAGCACGAGCTCGAGCGCATCGACCAGGATCGACTTCCCCGCCCCGGTCTCGCCCGTGATCACGTTGAGGCCGGGACCCAGCTCGAGCTCGAGCTGGTCGATGATCGCGAGGTCGCGGATGCGCAGGCAAGTGAGCATAGGCCCTCCGAGCGAAACTGAACAGAGTACACTGAAAAAATGAGCAGCTAGCGGCTATATTACATATCGGCGCCAGCCTGCCAAGAAGTTGCGTGCCCGAGCCTGAGCGGTACGCCATATCACTTCGCTCGCGTGCTCCGGCGCGCTCTTCATCCCTTTGTTCCCGCGCTGTTCCCGCGCTACGCGCGCTTCAACATCTCGCTCGCGCGCCCAACGCGCGCTTCGATCGCCACCCATGCAGACCTCCGCACAAGTCCGCCGCGCCTTCCTCGATTACTTCAAACAGCAGGGGCACGAGGTGGTCCCCTCCGGCTCGCTCGTCCCGAGCAACGACCCGACCCTGCTCTTCGCCAACGCGGGCATGGTGCAGTTCAAGGACGTGTTCACCGGGCGCGAGAAGCGGCCGTACAAGCGCGCCGCCAGCGCGCAGAAGTGCATGCGCGTCAGCGGCAAGCACAACGACCTCGAGAACGTGGGGGTCACCGCGCGCCACCACACGTTCTTCGAGATGCTCGGGAACTTCTCGTTCGGCGACTACTTCAAGGCCGAGTCGATCCACTTCGGCTGGCAGTTCCTGACCGAGGTCCTGGGGCTGCCGAAGGAGCGCATGCTGGTCACCTACTTCGGTGGCGAAGCGGGGTTACCAGCCGACGAAGAGGCGCGCACGATCTGGAAGAAGGTGGCGGGCCTGCCGGACGAGCGCATCCAGCGCTTCGGCGCCAAAGACAACTTCTGGTCGATGGGCGACGTCGGCCCGTGCGGACCGTCGAGCGAGATCTTCTTCTACTTTGGCGACGACACGCCCGACCCGTCCAAGATGGGCGAGGAGCCGAGCGAGGACGGGCGCGGCTGGACCGAGATCTGGAACCACGTGTTCATGCAGTTCGAGCGCTCGGCCGAGGGCCGGCTCACGCCGTTGCCGGCGCCGTCGATCGACACCGGCATGGGGCTCGAGCGCGTCTCATGCGCCACCCAGGGCGTGCGCTCCAACTACGACACCGATCTGCTGCGCCCGCTCGTCGAGCTGGCCTCGGAGATCGCGAAGAAGCCTTACCGGGGTTCGCTTGCGCCCGACGATGTGTCGATGCGTGTGATCGCCGACCACGCGCGCGCCACCGCGTTCCTGATCGCCGAAGGCGTATTCCCGGATCGCGAGGGGCGCGCGTACGTGCTCCGGCGCGTGATGCGGCGCGCGATCCGGCACGGTCATCGCCTCGGCATCGCGGATCCATTTCTGCATCACGTCGCGCTGCGCGTG
>CAZYWR010001443.1:0-5222 GCA_964651185.1 uncultured Polyangiales bacterium | reverse complement strand
GCGCCCGAGCTCGATCCCAAGCCACTCTGAAGCAGGCGCTCACGTAGGTCGACGCCCCTTCCCCAACCGCCCAAGCCTGAAAGCGTCCTTCATCGTAGACGCGAACGCTGTCGGCGACGGCGACGGCAACGACACAACGCTGGCCACGTGAGACCCGTTGCGGAGATCCGTCCACGCATGAGAGCGTGACAGCTGATGCTCAGCTCAGCTCGGATCGCCCTGTCAGGAACGCTTGCATGCCTCGCGCTGCTCACGCACACGGCGACGGTGCAGGCCGCGCCCATCCAAGCGGCGCCGCTGTCTCAGATCGCGCAAGCCGCGCCCGCCCCTGCAGCGCCCGCGCAGCCCGCACCGGCACAAGCGATCTACCCAGCCCAGCCCGGCCCCGACGGATCGTACGCGCAGCCTCCCGCTGGCTATCAGCCGACCCCCTCCCCGATGTATCAGCCGGCACCGACCTACCCGCCGCCGGTCTACACACAGCCTTACGTCTCAGGGCGCCCCGTGCGGCCGAGCCGCGGTCTGATGATCACGGGAATCTCCATTTTGGCCGGCTCCTACTTGATCGCGACGAGCGTCGGCGTCGGGCTCCTCGATGAGGATCACCGCGACTGCAGACAGTGCCGCGACGTGGCGCCCTGGCTGTTCGTGCCGGTGGTGGGCCCCTTCATCGGCATGTCGCAGACGCACAACGGCGAATGGGCCTTGTGGTTTCTGGGGATGGTGGAGGTGGTCGGGACCGCGCTTACGGTAGGCGGCATCGTCCGCTACAAGCGCACCCAGCGGGCCGCGGAGATGCAGGGCTTTTCCAGCTGGGCGCTGCCCGGTGGGCGCACGCTCTCGCTCGACGCCTCGACCAGCGCGCGCATGCTCGGACCGCGCCTCAAGCTAACTTTCTAAGCTGCTGTCCAGCAGCGTTCTCGTGCGAAGATCGTACGCTCGTGGGGAACGCAAAGACATGGGTCTGGCTCGCGCTCGGCCTCGCCGGCTGCGCGGGAACGGCGCTGCCCGGGCTCGGCCCGATCAAGGCAGAAAACGTGTGCAGCGAGGTGAAGCGCTGCGACGCGCGCGGCGACAAGGCGCTGAGCAACCTGCGCCGCGGCAGTGAGCCGATCCACCTCGCGGAGGGCCAGGGCCCGCAAAGCTACCTGGGGAAGGTGGCGCCGAAGCGCAACGCCAAGAGCGTGCTCAAGACGTGCGGCGGCGACGTGACCCGCGACGATTGGTTCGAGACGGGCCCCGCGCCGCATCTGGTCGAGCTCAGCGAGGCAGGCAAGCGCGAGCTGCGGAGCACGCTCAAGGCGCACCTCGCGGAAGAGCTGCTCAAGCATCCGGAGTTATTCACCGGACCAGACGCCAACCCCGAAGGCACGGTGGAAGCCGCCTCCGCCGGCGCGGGCCTCTCGAAGGTCGGACTGATCAGTCAGACTTACTGGCTCAAGGACGGTGCGTTCGAGCGGCGTGTCGGGCAGTGTGGCGAAGAGGACTATGCGAACATCATCTACTCCCTTACCCTGCTGCGACTCTCGGATCTGACGCAGCGCGAGCTCGAGTCCAAGCTGTCCGCGGCGCTCGCGGCGAAGTTGATGCCTCCGCAGCCCGCGCCGGGCGCCGGCGCGTCTGCTGAAGAGACGCCAGCCGCGGAGGCCTCAGAAGAGCCGGCAAAAGAAGGCGAGACCGCCGACACCGGCTCGGAATCGGACGCCGGCGCCGCGCTGGCCGACGCGCAAGCGCGCCGAGCCCTCGTGCAGGAGCTCGCGCACGCGGCTGTGCGCTCGCTCGCCGACGATCTGCGCGTCATCGCGGCGTTCGGCTACGACGAGAAGTGAGCGCTTTGTCGCGCCTCGGGGCGGCCACGGCGAGCCCGCGGCTTGCCTCCGCGCGCGTGTGCTTACGTTGTCGCTGACCACGCACGCGGAGCGACCGCGGAGCACCCTGTTGGAGCGCGCGCCGTCGCGCGCGCGCGAAATCACGAGGAGCGCCACTATGTCTAGGACACTTGCCTCTGCCGTCCTCTGGACCCTCGCGTTCGGAGGCTGTGCCAAAAGTGGTACCGCACCCGAGGCGCAAGAACCTGTGTTGCCTCCCGATGTCGGTACCACCTCCGCCACGGACACGGCCGCCACGCCGGTCAGGGCCGAACCCAGCGAGCCCAGCTTGCCTCCGCCCGTCGGGGGCACCGTGATATATCACGCGACCCCGGCGCCGCCGGCGCCGCCGACGCCGGCACAGCCTGTGCCCGAACAAGCGCAGCCGGCCGTGATCGTCCAAACGGAGCAGGTCGCGATCGCCGCACCTGCACTCAACGACGCACAGATCACGAAGATCCTCGAGTGCGTCGACAACGGCGAGATCGAGCAGGCCAAAGTCGCCCAAAAGAAGCTCCAAGACAAGCGCGTGAAACAGTTCGCCAAGCACATGATCCAGCAACACACGAAGTCCGAGCAGAAGGACACGAGCGTGGCCAAGAAAGAGAACATCACGCCCAGCGACAGCCCGATCGCGGAGGAGCTCACCGGCAAAGCGAACCACGTGCTCGAAGAGCTCAAGGCTGCAGACCCGGCGAGCATCGACAGCTTGTACATCGACGCGCAAGCCCGCCAGCACCAAGAGGTGCTCGATTTGATCGACGGCCACCTCCTGCCGTCGGCGAATGACGAGAAGCTCAGGAGTCTGCTCGGCGAAACCCGCGCCATGGTCCAGGAGCACCTGGCGAAGGCCCGAGAGCTGCAACAGGCGGTCGCCAGCGCCACGCCGCCCCCGAGCGCCACGACCACGCGCTGACCGCCGGCACAGGCCGCAAGCAACGTAGCCGTCCCGCGACGAGAGAGTACCCATCGCGACGCCTCTCCCCTTGCGCGCCCTCGCGGAGGCGAGGATGTTGGGGGAAACGCACCCGACGGTGCACGCTCGTCGCGAACTGGAGGTACGTTCCATGGCGGAGAGGGCAGAAGCCGAAGCGCGCGCAGCCGCGCGCGAGCCACACGCGCAGCCGAGCTTCATGCGCGCGTTGTGCATGGGTGACATCGAAGAGACACTCATCTTTCCCTACCCTGAGTTGGAGTCCTCCGGGAAAGAGGTGCTCCGTGACGTGCTCGGCTCGGTCGACGCGCTGCTTTCGGCGCACGAAGGAGACTTCCGGAGCTGGGATGCGAAGGGAGAGCTCCCCGATGCGTTTCTCGAGGAGCTGCGCCAGTTCGGCATGTTCGGACTGGTCATCCCCGAAGAACACGGAGGCTTGGGCTTCGGCAGCGCCGCTTATTCGCGCACGCTGCAGCAGGTCGCGCACTACGACGCGTCCGTGGCGGTGACGATCGGTGCCCACAGCTCGATCGGCATGCGCGGACTCTTGCTCTACGGCACGGACGCGCAGAAGGCGCGCTACTACCCCGAGCTCGCGAGCGGCAAGCGCATCGCGGCGTTCTGTCTGACCGAGCCGGGTTCGGGTTCGGACGCGGCTTCCATCCGCACCAGCGCCGAGCGCGACGGCGATCACTGGGTGCTCCACGGCGAAAAGCTCTGGATCACGAACGGCGGCATCGCCAGCTTTTTCACCGTGTTCGCCAGGACCTCGAGCGAAGGCTCGGGCCGTATGACGGCGTTTCTGGTCACGCCCGAGATGGGCGGCGTGAGCCACGGGCCGCACGAAGACAAGATGGGCATCCGCGCGAGCTCGACCACCACCGTCAGTTTCGACGGAACGCGCGTGCCCGCCGACCACGTGCTCGGCGAGGTCGGCGCGGGCTTCAAGGTGGCCATGCACATCTTGAACAACGGCCGTACCGGCCTCGGCGGCGGCGCGGTCGGCGGGATGAAGCAGGTGATCCGCCTCGCCGCGCAGCACGCGCGCGACCGCAAGCAGTTCGGCAGGCCGATCGGCGAGTTCGGACTGGTGAAGCAAAAGCTCGGGCGCATGATGGTCGACTGCTATGCGGCCGAATCGGTGGTCAACCTGGTCGCCCACATGATCGACGGGAAGACCCAGGACTACGCGGTCGAGGCCGCGATCAGCAAGGTCTTCGCCAGCGAGGCGCTCTGGCGCGTGGCCGACGAAGCGCTGCAGATCGCCGCGGGCCTCGGCTATATGCGCGAGCTCCCCTACGAACGCGTGGTGCGCGACGCGCGCATCATGCGCATCTTCGAGGGCACGAACGAGATCTTGCGCCTGTTCATCGCGCTCACAGCGATGAGTGACGTAAGCAGCCAGCTGCAGGAGCTGTCGAGCAGTCTGAAGGGCGTGTTCAACGATCCCATCAAGGGCTTCGGCGTCTTGACCGGCTACGCGCTGCGCCAGGCCAGCCTGCGCGGGCTGACCCAGTCGAAGGCCAAACTTACCTCCATTCCTGAGGGTCTGCGCGACGTGGCGACCACCTTCGAGGAGGCCACGCGCGAGCTCGCGCAGGGCGCAGACCGCATCTTGCGCAAGCACGGGCGCGGCATCATCGGCAAGCAGCTGGCGACCCGGCGCCTGGCCGACATCATGATCGACCTGTTCGTGCTCGCCTCCACGCTGAGCCGCGTGGGCACGAACTTCGCGCGCGCGGGCGGGCAGGCGGTGGAGATGGAGACGGCCATCCTGCGCTCGTTTTCCGGCCAGGCCAAGACGCGCATCGACCGCAATTTCGCGCGCATCGACGACAACGAGGACGAGCTCATCAAGGCGCTCGGCGACCACGCCATCGACCGCGAGGGCTATCCCTGGGACGTGCTCTGAGCTGGGCTCTTCCCATTTCGGGGGTGCTGTGAGAGGAGGCAGAAGGCGAGACTTGCAACCGGCAGGCGACGGGCGCAGCGTAGACAGATCACTCTTGCGAGAGAGGTGAGTCATGCGGACGGTCGACGACCTGTTGGGGGAGAAGGGGCGAGACGTCTGGACCGTAAGACCCGACGCGACGGTGCAGGACGCGGTGCGCGTCATGTCCGAGCGCAACGTGGGGGCGGTCGTGGTCTGTGACGGCGAGCACGCGCTCGGGATTTTCTCAGAGCGTGACTGCGTGCGCCGCGTCGTGCTCGAAGGCCGCTCGGCGCTCGACACGCGCGTCCTGCACGTGATGAGCAGCCCGATCCGCTCGGTGGGCCTGCGCGATTCGGTCGATCACTGCATGCAGCAGATGACCGACCGGCGCGTGCGGCACCTCCCGGTCGTGGATCACGGGCGCATCGTGGGCATGATCAGCGTCGGCGACGTCGTCAAGGCGGAGCTGTCCGCGCAGGAGGACGTG
>CAZYWR010001442.1:0-4716 GCA_964651185.1 uncultured Polyangiales bacterium | reverse complement strand
GACGAAATGCTTGGAAATCCTACGGACTCAAGCCGCTTCGACGCGGAAGCCCCCATGTCTTGCAGCTGCACAAGGACCGCTCGCTGTTTTCGCGTGAACGAGCCTATCGAGCTCGTCTGAAGGAGATCCTCTCCGCGCGAGACATCCCCTGACGCAGCAGCGCGAAGAGCGGCGCCGTCAGGACGCGGGAGCGATCAGCGCGGGACTATGGCAACGGCCCGCACTGCACGGTGCCCTGTCGAAGCGAGTGCCCGCCGGAATCGCTGTCGTCCGCCCAGAAGAAGGCCTTCTGGCCTCCGTTGCACTCGGCCTCGCTGGCCATGGCGATGCCCTCGTTGGCGACGTTGGGCATGCCGGCGGGGCGCTCGAACGCGCCGCGCAAGGTCAGCTCACCGAAGGTCGGGCTGGCGGAGTCACTATCGACGCGGAGAACGGTGCCGCGGTTCCCACATGCGTCGTCGCAGTACGTCCAGAGCTGGCCGACGTCGCGATCGAAGCTCAGGTCGGTCGTGAGCGGCTGGCCGGCCGCCGCGCTGGCGATGCGCTGGAACGTGCCGCTCGCGTGGTTCAACACGTAGGCGTAGAGCGTGCCCACACTCTCGAGCCCGACGAAGAAGACGCCCGTGCCGTGGTCGGGGTACGACGCCGGGTCGTACACGCTGAGCGTGCTCTGATCGCGGAAGCCGTTCGCCACCAAGTAGGTGTCCGGCACCCACGCGATGCCCTCGAGGCCGGTGTTCGCGCCCGACGGGGGCAGGTCGGCCGTCAGATTCCACTCGTGCGTCGCCGTCAGGCTCGCGCCCGCGGCGGAGGTGTCGAAGCGTAAGATGCTCATCCGGCTGACGCCGTTGTTGGCGTTGTCGCGCTCGGCCACGACGTAGATCGCGGGCGATGTCCACTCGGCGCGGGTCAGCCCTTCCGCATCCGGCGAGCCGCCGCCGCCCGGGTAGTGGAGGATCTTACCGGACTGCCAGTCATTGCTGGCATCGGGCCCCCACAGCGTGCCGTCGAAGGTCAGGCGATACAAGACCGAGGGATCGTTCTGAATACCCCACAGCAGCGCGGGTCCGGCGCCCGACGCGGGCTCGTAAGAAAGGCCGCTGAGATTGCTCGCGAAGGTCGCCGTGGCGTCGACCTCCGTGACGCTGCTCCCGCCCGGCCAGGCGGTGAACGAGGGACCGCTCGTCGTGCAGTCGTTGGCCGCGCCTTTGGTGGAGCTGTTCGTCGTCGTGAACGGCCCGCTGCCGTTGGGGCAGCGACCGTAGGTGGTGGCGGCGTGGCTCGTCCAGCTGTACGCGTCGACCAGCACGGCGCTCGGCGTGAACACGCGCGCCGCGTCGGCAGAGCCGAGGCCGAAGCCGAGCGCCGCCTCCTCGACCACGAAATAGCCGGCGGGCGCGACGATCGTGCCCGCGGGGATCGCGTAGTTGTGCGTGTCGTCGTCGTCTTTGACGATCCAGCCCGAGACATCGACCGGCGCCGCGCCCGGATTGAACAGCTCGATCCAGTCGCCGGGGACGCCCCCGCTGGACTCGACCTCGTTCACGACCACGGTGCACCCTGGCTGCCCGGGCGTGCAGCTCGGCGGCGGCGGGGGAGTACATACATTGGCTGCGCCCTTACTGCTCGTGGTGGTATCCATGAAGGCGCCCGTGCCGTCCGGGCAGCGCGCATAGGTGCCCGTGGCGTGTGCGGTCCACGTATAGCCGTCTACCAGCGCGCCCTGGAGGTCGAACAAACGCGCCGCGTCCGCGCTCCCCAGGCCGAAGCCCAGGCTGGCCTCTTCCACGACCAGGAAGCTCGCGGGCGCGAGCACCGTGGCGGGTGCAAGCGTGAAGTGATGGGTGTCGTCATTGTCCTTGAGCACCCAGCCGCCCACGTCCACGGGATGCGTGCCCGCGTTGTAGAGCTCGATCCAATCGCCGGGCGTACCGCCGCTGGACTCGACCTCGTTGACCGCGATCTCCGCCTCTGGGCCGCACGCGACCACGTCTCCAGGCGTGCACACACCGGCGCTGCATTGTTCGCCGACCGTACACACGTCGCCGTCACTGCAGGCGCTGCCATCCGTGAGCGTCTTGTGCACACAGCGCGCTTGGCTGTCGCAGGAGTCGGCCGTGCAGCTATTGCCGTCATCGCATAGGGTCGCGTTGCAGCGTCGGATCGACAGCGTGAGGGTGGGAGGTGCCGCGCTCTCGCGCGACTGAAAGACGGCGGAGCCGCTGCCGAGCAGCGCGCTCAGCAGAACCCAGCCATCGTTCGGCGCATCGCCGGAGACGAAGCGCTCGACATCTTTGGTTACCTGTAGGTCGAGCGTGCCCCGCTCATGGCTCAACAAGATCGCCGCAGCCGTCGGCTGGTTGACCCAAGGGTTGGGCGCTTTCAGGTCCATCGACCATGCGTTGGCCCCCGCGCAGTCTCGGTTCTGATTGCTGGTGTTGCTGTCGATCGCGCAGTTGTACGTAGCGCCCAGCTCGGTCCACGCGCTCGTGAGCCGGTACATGGCCAACAATGTGAGGGAGGGCTGTCCCGAGCTCGGAAAGCTCAAGTGCAGATCGGCTGACACCAACACGTCCTGGCTGCCGATGGCCGCCGCGAGCTGGGTAGAGTCGAAGGCGATGAGCGTTCGGCTGCCCGACAGCAGCGCTTGCGAGCCCTCGTTGCGATTCGGCGAGTCCGCCACCAACGTGGTGTCACGCGAAGCGACCAGCGTCACCTGCTCGACCACGCCGGCCTGCTGCAGGTCGGCCAAGTACGGGACGGTAGGATCGAGATCGGGCTGATCTCCGCCCTGCGCAGATGGCTCTGGCCCGCACGCGGCTGCGAGCGTGAGAAGTCCGGACGTGGATACGAACAGCGAACGCATCAGCTTACTCATGATGACCTTCCGTTCGAGAGGCGATGAGTGCGAAGGGCTGAGACTACGGGCGCCTTCGCGAGTGGCTTCACGACCGTCTTGGCGAACGGTCGATGCGCGCTCCTCGCCTGCAACCGGCCGCCGGATTCACGTCGTGCGACCGGCAAGGTGCGCACGACGTGGTCGGGAAGTAAGGTGCAGACGAGCGATAAAGCGCGCTCCCAGCGGACCACTTCATCGCTGTCGATTATGTACAGATCATGGGACGCGGGAGCGATCATTTTTTTCGGCGTCCTCGAGGTAGATAGGCGCCCTCGGAAGCGGGTTTCCATGCAGAGGCTCGCTGCCGAGCTCGACGCGCTGCGCGACCCGCGACTGGCGCACATGGAGGGGGCATGCGCTCGCCGCCATTTGGCGGCGACATCGAGCGCGCTCAGGATGCCAGTCAGAGGTCGCCTGCCGCAAGTTCGCCGCACGTCCGGCGCAGTGAGAGCTGCGGGCGCTTGGACCATGGGAAGCCCCGGCCCCCGGCTGCGCGAGCCGTCCCGAAGCAGGAATGTGCGGTTGATTTCGGTGACCGCAAGCGAGCTGAGCAAGCTTCCGCGCAAACGTGGTCGCTTAGAAAACGATCAGAAAAGCTTCAACTTCGCCCGCCTCGTATGCCGTGACCATTGCAAGTAGGGCGCGCCCACGCGATTCGAGCGCGCATCCGGGGGGGAAATGTCGCAGCGTTTGGCGATCGTCTTGTCGTTGGCCACGTCTTTGGTTCTGGGAGCATGCGGCGACGATGGCGGCGATGATAACGGCAACGAAGAGCACGATACGGGCGTTGCGCACGGCGACTCGTCAGTAGGCGGCGACGCGGCTGCGGACGCCGCCACGGACGCGGCGACGGACGCCAGCGCCGATGCCGGCGCGAACGACGCGGCGATGGATTCGAGCACGATCGACGCCGCGGATTCGAGCACGAACGACGCCGCGCCTGACATGGACGCCAGCGCGAACGTCGACGCGGACGTCGCCCTCGACGCGACGACCGACGCCGCGCTCGACGGCAGCAGCGAAGACGATGCATCGTCTTCGGACGATGCGGACGTAACCGACGCGGGCCCGAGCCCCGTGCACCCCACGGTGGCGGGACAGATCGTGATCACCGAGATCCAGGCCGCGCCAGGCGGATACGTCGACGACAGCTTGGCCGAGTGGATCGAGATCTTCAATCCCAGCACGGCCGACACCTACGACCTGGGCGGCTGTTCGTTCGGCGATAAAGCCGGCGATGCGGACTATGTCATCCCTGAAAACACCCTGATCGCGCCGCTCGGCTACCTGACGCTGTCGAGCAACACGTTCACCGTGGAAGCGAACGGCTTCGTCAGCGACATCGTCTACGGTCCGAGCGGGACGGGTCTGTCGGGTACCAGCGATGGGCCGAACATCAAGTGCGGTCAGGTGGTGATCGACGCCGTCAACTACAGCGCGGGCGCGGGCTTCGCGACCCCCGACTCCAACGAGGCCCACACGCTGCAGCTCTCCAGCGACAAGCTGAGCGCGACCGACAACGACATGGGCGCGAACTGGTGCTTCAGCACGGCGCTCTTCTTCACGACCCCGGCCCCGGGCTCCGTCGCCAACTACGGCACCCCCAAGGCCGCCAACGCGGCTTGTCCGTGAGTTCGCCGTCGCAGCACACGAGGAACCCATGAAGACGTGCAGTAGCCTCGCCGACCGTTCGAGACGCGTCGCTCAGTCGTTCGCGCTCTGCGCTGCGCTGGCCCTGTTCGGCTCTGCCGCGCACGCGCAAGAGCGCAACGTGGCGGCGGCCGCCGAGGCCTTCACCAAGGCCCAGCAGGCGGAGC
>CAZYWR010001441.1:0-3200 GCA_964651185.1 uncultured Polyangiales bacterium | reverse complement strand
CGTGACGAGCTCACCTACATCACGCGCGTGGGCCGCATCGAGCGAGACGGCGAGCTCGCGCCGGCTTTCACCGCAAGCGAGCTGCGAGCGGCCTGCGAGGCCTCGCTGCGCCGTTTGATGACGGACCGCATCGATCTGCTCCTGCTCCAGCACCCGACCAGCGACGAACTGCGCCACGAAGAAGTGGCGGCGACGATGGCCGCGCTCGTTCAAGAAGGCAAGGCGCGGGCTTGGGGCGCCTCGGTATCGCACGCCGACGACGCGCGCGCCGCATTGGTCTCGGGCGCGCAGGCGCTCTGTCTGCCCTTCAACATGCTGCAGCCGGAGCGGGTCTGGGAGCTCGCCAGCGAGTGCCGCGAGCGCGGCGTCGGTTTGCTCGCCCGCTCGCCGCTGCTGTACGGCCTCTTAGGTGGCCGCTGGACCGACGCAAAGCGCTTCACGCCCGACGACCACCGCAAGTACCGCTGGTCGCCCGAGGCGCTCGGCGCGCGTTTACGCCAAGCGCGCGACTACCAACAGCGCCTGCACGCCGGCCCCAACCTGACGAACCTTGCGCTCCAGTTCGTGCTCGCCCACGCGGAGGTCGCCGCTGCGATCGTCGGCGCGCGCACCCCCGCGCAGGTCACGGGCGCGGTCGAAGCGACGACGAGCGAGCTCCACCTCGCGCTGTCCGATCTGCAATTTCATTACAACAACCTGCGCTAAGGAGCTCCGGCGGTCGCACGGCTTGCCGTTCCGAGTCCGGGCCGATTGGCGCGGCGCGATAGCGCGCCGCGTGGGATTGACGCGCGAAGGGCGCGCGCGGTCAGGAGCGGTGGCCTGGCGTTAAGTCAACCAGCCGCGGTGAGCCGATCAGCGAAGGAGCGGGGCGATCAGCAGCGACACGACGCCCATGACCTTGATCAGAATCGACACGCCGGGACCCGAGGTATCCTTGAAGGGGTCGCCCACCGTGTCGCCGACGACCGCGGCCTTGTGCGCATCGGAGCCCTTCTTCTGCCCGGGCAGACCGCCCTTTTCGATGAACTTCTTCGCGTTGTCCCAAGCGCCGCCCGCGTTGGCCATGAGCAATGACAAGGTCGCGCCCACCGCGAGCGCGCCCGCGAGCGCACCGGCGAGCACGGTCGGGCCGAGCAAGAAGCCGATCGCGACCGGCGCGACGATCGCGATCAAACCGGGGTAGATCATCTCCTTGATCGCGGCCGTGGTCGCGATGTCGACGATCGTGGCGGGCTGCGGCTCGGCGCCCTCACGCCCCTCGAGCAGCCCAGGAATCTCGCGGAACTGGCGGCGAATCTCCTCGACGATGGCGCCTGCGGCACGGCCGACCGCCGTCATCGTCGCCGCGCCGACCAGGCACGGGAGGATCGCGCCGAGCATCAGCCCGAGCAGCACGTTCGCGTCGCTCAAGCGCAGCTCCGCGATACCGGCCTCTTGGTTGAACGCCGCAAACAGCGCGACCACCGTCAGCACCGCCGAGCCGATCGCGAAGCCCTTGCCCACGGCGGCGGTGGTATTGCCGACCGCATCGAGCTCGTCGGTGATCTTGCGCACCTCGGGCCCGAGTCCGCTCATCTCCGAAATGCCGCCGCCGTTGTCGGCGATCGGGCCGTACGCGTCGACCGTCATCACGATCGCGGTGCCAGCGAGCATGCCCACCGCCGCCAGCGCGATGCCGTAAAGGCCGAGCATGTGGTTCGCCGCCCAACCTACCAGCACGAGCGTCAGGAGCGGCACTGCGCAGCTCTCGAACCCCACCGCGATGCCGCGGATCACGTTCGTACCCGGCCCGGTCAGCGAGGCTTTGGCGATCTTGTCGATCGGCGCCATCGACGTGTAGTAGTCGGTGACGAGCCCGATGATCGCGCCGCCGAGGGCGCCCGCTCCGAGCGTCCAGACCGCGGCGCGCGAGATCCCCAGCGCAGGCAGCACGCCGAGCGCGGCGCCGGTGACGAGAAACGGCGGGAGGATCAGCGCGAGCCGCAGCACGGTGGCGGGCGGAAGCCTGCTGAGCGAGCGGGTGATGAAGATCCCGACCAGCGACACAGCCAGCCCGATCGTCGAAAGCAAGACCGGGAGCCCTACGGCGATCATGCGCACGGCGGCGCCGTCCTCGATGTCAGGCGCGAGCTGCTCGCGCAGCGTGTCGACGGGGACCGTCAGACCGAGCGCGGCCGCGGCCACCATGGCGGCGACGTACGACTCGTAGATGTCTGCGCCCATGCCGGCGATGTCGCCGACGTTGTCGCCGACGTTGTCGGCGATCACGCCCGGGTTGCGCGGATCGTCTTCCGGGATGTTCGCTTCGACCTTACCGACGATGTCTGCGCCGACGTCGGCGGCCTTCGTGTAGATGCCGCCGCCGATGCGCGCGAACAGCGCGATCGACGACGCGCCGACCGCGAACGAATGCAGCACGGTGCCGAGCTTGTGCATGGTGTCGTCCTGCGTGAACACGTCTGCGCTGGCGAACGCGCTGTACACGCCGCCGAGGCCGATCAGACCGAGCCCCGCGACGCACAGGCCCATCACGGCGCCGCCGTCGAGTGCGGTGACGAGCGCGCGCGCCTTGCCATGTTCACGCGCCGCTTCGGTGGTGCGCACGTTGGCGAAGGTCGCCGCCTTCATCCCGAAGAAGCCCGCCAACAGCGAGAGGAAGGCTCCGGTGAAGAAAGCACCTGCGGAGACGGCGCCGAGCGTCTTGAACATGGCAAACAGAGCGCCGGAAACCACCAGCGCGTAGAGAGCGAGGACCTTGTATTCGCGAGTCAGAAAGGCCATCGCGCCTTCGCGGATGTAGCGGGCGATACGCGCCATCTCGGGGTTGCCCTCGGGCAGCGCTTTGACGCGGAAGTACAGGCCCAGGGCCACCACGAGCGCCACGACGCCCATACCCAACGCATAGATTGGAAGCTGATCCACTTCTCTCCCCTGCCACGACGGCTTGTTCGGACCGCGCACACGAAGCTGCCCATCCCATCGCGTCCAGCCGATGATCTCGCACGCGAGTGCGCGGTTTTGCCGCCGCCATTCTGTCCGAGAGATACCGGGGAGGGAATGCGATAAGCGCTAGCCTGTTTCCACCAAATTCCGTGACTGGTCAAGCGCTTGCCCCGCGCGAAATGCGCTTGGCAGCGGGCCCAAAGCGTGCTTCGTTCCCGGGCCTGACCGCTCCGCCGCGCGCGCGGAGCGGCTCGGCG
>CAZYWR010001440.1:0-2338 GCA_964651185.1 uncultured Polyangiales bacterium | reverse complement strand
CTTCCGGTCGGCATCGCGGCGGTGCTGGCCTGTCTCGCCGCGCTCCCGCCCGACGAGGGGCCGCGCGACACCTCGCGCGTCGACTGGCTGGCCATTTCGCTGCTCGCGGTCGGTCTCGGCGCCATGCAGACCGTGCTCGAGGAGGGCAACTCGGACGATTGGTTCGAGTCGAACTTCATCGTCTTGTTCACGATGGTCGGCGTGGTCGGGATGGTCAGCTTCATCTGGCGCGAGCTCGTGTCCGATGTGCCTGTGGTGGACCTACGTGTGCTTCGGTACCGCTCGCTGTGGGCCGGCAGCTTGCTGTCCGTGACGCTCGGCATGGCGCTGTACGGTGCGCTGTTCGCGGTGCCTGTATTCGCGCAGAGCATCATGCGTATGACGTCCGAGCAGACGGGTTGGATGCTGCTCCCCGGCGCGCTCGCATCCGCGTTCGGCATGCAGGTCATCTCACGCTTCGTGCGTAAGGTCGATCCGCGGGCGGTGCTCATCTTCGGCGCGTTCGGTCTGTGCGGCGCGCTGATCTGGCTCGGTCAGCTGAGTCCGCAGACCGGGAAAGACGACCTGTTCTGGCCGTTGCTCTTGCGCGGCTTCGCCACCGTAGCGATGTTCTTGCCGCTCAATCTCTCGACCCTCGGACCCATTCCCAGGCGCGACATCTCCTCGGCCTCGGCGTTCTTCAACCTGACACGTCAGCTCGGCGGCAGCGTGGGCGTCGCCCTGCTCGCGACGCTGGTCGACGTTCGTCAGGCGTTCCATCGCGCCGTCATCGTCGAGAAGCTGGTGCCCGGCACGCCGGAGCTCAGCCTGCGCGTGAACGCGCTCACGCAGCGCTTTCTCGCGCTGGGCGAAAGCCCCGGCGAGGCGCGCCACAAGGCGCTCGCCCTGCTCGACCAAATGGTGAACCAACAGGCGGCGGTCATGTCTTTCGGGGACACCTTCTGGGCCACGGCGCTGCTCGTCTTGGTGACACTCCCGCTCGTCTTCTTGCTCGGCAAACCGGTCGCGAGCGCTCCGGTGGATGCGGGCCATTGAGTCGTGCATACAGCCCGCATACATCGGCCGCCGATTCGAGCCACGAACCAGTCGTTTTCGGGGTAACTCTCGTGATAGCAAAAGTAGTAAGACAAGGGCGGCACGCGCGACGGCAAAGGCTCGCGATCGGACGGAGGCACCTGCGATGACAGCGGGGCGGAACTCAGCGATGCGTGAAGTGGCAGCTCCTGCCGCGGATGTGGATACAGACGCGCTGCCGAAAGCGCGTTCACACCGCAAGTTGTTCATCGCGGTCGGCCTCGTACTCGCGGCGATCGCGGGCACGGTCTACTGGTTCGTCGTGTACCGGGGCAGGGAGTCGACCGACGACGCTCAGATCGACGCCGACCTGACGAGCGTACCCGCGCGCGCGAGCGGCATCGTGACCGCGGTGCACTTCGTCGAGAATCAGCCGGTCAAGGCGGGCGATCTGCTGGTAGAGCTCGATCCGCTGCCTGCGCGCACGCGGCTCGCGCAAGCCCAAGCCGACCTGCCGGCGGCCGCCGCGCAGGCCGCCGCCGCCGACGCCGATGCCCGCGTGACGGAGGTCAACGCGACCACGAACCGCCGCGCCGCGCGCGCGCAGGTGAGCGGGGCCACGAGCTCGGCCGCGAGCACGCGCGAACAGATCGCGCAAGCGGAGGCCGCCGTCGCATCCGCGCAAGCGAACTTCGACAAGGCGACCACAGACAAAGCGCGCGGCGATCGCTTGTTCGGGACGGGCGTGATCGCGAAGCAGGAGATGGAGCGTTATGATATCGCGCTCACCACCGCGCGCGCGACGCTCGCGGAGGCGAAGGCGCGGCTCGAATCAGTGCGCGCCGACGTCGGCGAGGCACAGAGTCAGATTCAGGTAGCGGTCGCGAGGTTCGCGCAGGCGAGCGACGTCGACGTACTCGTGGCCCAGGCGCGCGCGCGCGCCGAGGCCGCCCATGCACAGGCCGAGACGCGCCGCGCCGCGCGCGACACCGCGTTGCTCGACCTTAGCTACATGAAGATCTACGCGCCCATCGACGGCGTGGTCTCGAAGAAGACGGTCACCGTCGGCCAGCTCGCGGCCGCCGGACAGACGGTCGTACAGCTCGTGCCCATGACGGGGCGATGGGTGACGGCGAACTTCAAGGAGACGCAGCTCGCGGACATGCGTCCGGGGCAGCCCGCGGAGATCGAGATCGACGTCTACTCGAACGTGAAAGTCCGCGGTCAGGTCGAGAGCTTTTCGGGCGCGACAGGCGCGCGTTTTGCGCTCTTTCCGCCCGATAACGCGACGGGCAACTACACGAAGGTCGTACAACGCGTGCCC
>CAZYWR010001439.1:0-5422 GCA_964651185.1 uncultured Polyangiales bacterium | reverse complement strand
GAGCAGCGCGAGCGCATCACGCCCGCCAAAAACCCCTTTTTCCAGCACGCGGAGGCCACGCTCTTCACCGCCTACAAAGATGGCAAGCTGGTCGGCCGCATCTCCGCTCAGGTCGACCGCGAGCACCTGGCCCGCCACAAGGACGACTGCGGCTTCTACGGCTTCTTCGACACGACGAACGACGCGCGGGTAGGGCGCGCGCTGGTCGACGCGGCGGCGACCTGGCTCAAGGTGCGCGGCATGAAGCGCATGCGCGGTCCGTTTTCGCTGTCCATCAACGAAGAGGCCGGCACGTTGGTCGAAGGGCAAGCGGAGCCGCCGATGCTCTTCATGCCGTACCATCGCGCCTACCAAGACGCGATCACGACCGCGGCGGGCCTCAGCAAGTGTAAGGACCTGTTGGGCTGGAGGTACGTCGTGGGCGACGTGCCGGAGCGCGCGCGCAAGGCGCACGAAGAGGTGCTGCTCATGCCCGAGGTGCGCATCCGTCCGGCCAAGAAGGCGCGCCTGCTCGAAGAGGTGCGCATCATCATGGAGATCTTCAACGACGCCTGGCGCGACAACTTCGGCTTCGTGCCGCTGACCGAGGCCGAGCTCGCGAAGATGGCGCAGGATCTCAAGCTCATCCTGGACGAAGAGATCGTGCTGATCGCCGAGGTCGACGGGCAGCCGGCGGCGATGGCCCTGGCGCTCCCCAACGTGAACGAAGCCCTCCACGATCTCAACGGCCGGCTCTTGCCGTTCGGCCTGCCGAAGCTCTTGTATCGGCTCAAGGTCAAGCGCCCGAAGAGCGCGCGGCTGATTCTGCTCGGCATCAAGCACGAGTTCCGCAACAAGAAGCGCTACGGCGGGCTCTCGACGGCGCTCTACGTCGAGATCGCCAAGCGCGGCGGCGCGGTGGGCTACGAGTGGGGGGAGCTCGGCTGGACGCTCGAAGACAATCGCCCCGTCAATCTCGGGATCCGCCTCATGGGCGGCCAGGTGTACAAGCGCTATCGGCTATACGAGAAGAGCCTCGTTTGACGCCGGCGCACGCGCGTATGGGACTGACAAGGAGCTCGCATGCTGCTTCTGATCGGAAAGATCGTACACGTGATCGGCAACGTGCTCTGGCTCGGCGGCGGAGCGGTGGCGGCCTTCGCGTTCGCCCAGCTCGGGAGTGAGGCGCCCGCCACGCGCGCTGCGGCGGCGCGCGGGCTGCGTGTGGCTGTACTCGCGATCGTCACGCCGGGGATGTTGCTGAGCCTGGGTGCGGGGCTCGTCATGTTGCTCAGCTATTGGGGCGAGCTCTACGCCCGGGCACCCTGGATGCACACGAAGCTCGTGGTGGGGTTGATCGCGGCGGGGTTTTCCGGCGTGCTGAGCGGGCGGTTGCGGCGCGCGAGTCAAGGCGCCGACGTGACGCCGCAGTCGCTGCGACTGGCGGGCGCGGTGCTCGTCCTCAGCGCGATCGCGGGCGTGCTGCTGGTCTTCACGCGCTTTGGTCAGCGCTGACGCGTTCGATCCTCAGGTCCGCGCGAGACCAGCAGCGGTCCGTGCTCGAAGCTCCGCACGCGCAGGCTGCGCCCGTCGCTCACGACTTCCACGCCGCCGGCGAGGTCCGTGCGTAAGACATGGCGCGCCGCTCGCGCCAGGCGCTCGAGCGCCTCGCCGTGGGGATGTCCGAAGCGGTTGGCAGGTCCCGCGCTCACCACGGCCAGCCAGGGGGCGACCGCGCGTAAGAGCGCCGGTGTGCTCGAGCTGCGCGAACCGTGGTGCGCGACCTTCAGCACGTCGCTGCGCAGCCTGCGGCCGGCGGCGAGCCGCGCGGCCTCCTCCTCGCGCTCCGCGTCGCCCGTCAACAAGAAGCTGCGCGCGCCGTGCGTCAGGCGCAGCACGAAGGAGTTGTCGTTGGCCTCGCGCGTCTCGTCGAACCCGGGGCAGGGCGCGAGCACTTCGAGCTGCGCGCTGCCGAACGCACGCGGCGGGCCGCACAGTGCACGCGGCTGCCGCACGTGCACGCCCCGCTCCCGAGCGCGCGCGAGGAGGCTTGCGACCGGACCGTGCTCGTCTTCGGCCTCGGCCTGGCCGGTGTCCCAAAGCTCGCGCACCGGCAGCGCCGCGAAGATCGCCGCCAGGCCGCCGTAGTGATCGGGGTGCGGATGCGAGAGCACGACGACGTCGAGCGCCCGCACGCGCCGGGCGCGCAAGAGCGGCACCAGCGCTCGCGCACCCGGATCGGGTCCGCCACCGATGCTGCCGCCGGCGTCGACGAGCGCGTTCGGACCGCCCCTTTGCTCGAGCAGGATCGCATCCCCCTGTCCGACGTCCACGAAGGTCACGCGCAGCGCGCCCTCCGCGAGCTCGCTGCGCAGCGCCCATTCACTGGTCAGCGCGACGAGCCCGGCCAGCGAGCCCACGATCGCGCGCAGCCGCCACCCTGCGCGCAGCATGAAGCAGCCCGCGACGGCGCACGCCGCGACGACCTCGGTCGCGGTCAGCGGCGGCAGCGCGATCCCCGGATCGAGCCCGGCACAGAAGCGCGACGCCGTTACAAAGGCACCGCTCGCGAGCTCGAACACCCACGCAGTCGGCGACGAGCTGTCGAGCGCGAGCAGCGCACAAGCCAGGTGCGCCGCCGCCAACGGCACGAGCGCCGTGCCGAGCGGCAGGAGCGCGACGTTCGCGAGCAGCGCGATCGTCGACGTCTGCCCGAAGCAGAGCCAGAGGAAGGGGGCGGTGGCCAACCACGCTCGCAGGCTCTCCCTCCACGCGCGCCGGACGGCGCCCCCCGAGGCGGACGGCCCCGCCGTCAACAGCGCCGCCGTGGCCAAGACGGAAAGCACGAAGCCCGGGTTGAGCGCCGCGCGTGGCGCGCTCGCAGCGTACGCACCGACCACCAGCGCGGAGACGGGGAGCGGCGACGGTGGCCGTCCGAGCGCGACCAACAAAAACATCACCGTGCTCGTCCAAGCCGCGCGTTCGGCGCTCGGGGCCGCCCCGCACAGCCGCGCGATCAGCGGGGCCAGCAGGACGCCGAGCGCGGCTGCGGCGCGCCGTGCCTCCCAGCGCAGAGCCAGCGGCGAGCGCAACCAGAGAAAGCGCAAGAGCGCGACCGCCGCGCCGGCCAGGAGCGTCACATGCATGCCCGAGACAGCCAGGACGTGCGCTACGCCGGCCCCTCGGATGGCGTCGTTCAAGTCGACGTCGACCGCGCTGCCTTCGCCGAGCAAGAGCGCCCGCGCGATCCCAGCGTGAGGCGGCCGCAGGCTGCGCTCCAGCGCGCGCCGGATCGCAGCGCGCGCCGCCGCCACGGCTCGATCCCACGGAGACAGCGCGTCGATGCGCGGCGCGCTGCCGTGCGCCAGCGACGCGTAGAGCGGCGGCCGCAGATCGGGCCAGGTCGACGCCCCACTCGCATTGCGAAAGGCTACGCGCGGCTTGAGGGCCGCGAGCGCCGTCACGCGGGCGCCGAGCGGCAGCTCCGCGTCGCTCGCCACCCCGAGCAGTACGCCGGGCGCCACGCAGCTACCGGCCTCGAGCTCGCTGCAGGCCAGGAGGCGCGCCTCGCACCAGCATCCCTGCTGGCCGCAGCCCCCGCGTCCGACCTCGAATTGAATGCGCGCCAGCCCCGTCCGCAGCGACGCGAACGACTCCTGGCTGCGGCGCGGGGCCAGCAGCGCGCCCCAGCTGACGGCGCCCAAGCCCAGCGCGAGCAGCCAAGCGAGCGGTCGGGCCCGCCACGCGACCGCTCCCACGCCGCTCGCGAGGCCGAGCCCGATCCACCAGGCGTCCGCGCGTGGCAACCAGCCCAAGGCCATCGTGGAGAGGCCGACGAGCAGGGCGCCCGTGAGCAGCGTCAGCAACATACGCACGGCTGAGCAGCGCGCGTACCGTACGCCACTGCCCTGGAAACGCGCGTTACCTGTGAGGTGTCCGACGCTTTCGGCGGAGAGCTTGGCGGAAAGTCATTTGACAGCCGCGAAAAAGGTCACATGGTTGGGGAGTCGCCTTACCCTTACGTGCGCGTGAGGGTTAGAGTTGAGTTATGAGCGCGCAAGCTCCCACCGGCAAAAAGCAGCTCGCCCTGGCCGCCGAACTCGGGCGGGCCGACGCGCACGACGCGATCGAGCCATCGGCCGCGCACGACGAAGCCGTCGACGAGGCCTTTGCCGGCTTGCGCACGTTGCGCGTGGGAGATCTGGCGCGCCGCACGGGCAAGACCGTGCGTGCCCTGCATCTGTACGAAGAGCACGGGCTGCTTACGCCCATGCAGCGCTCGAGCGGCGGCTACCGCCTGTACACGCGCGACGCCGAGCTGCGCGTGCGCTGGATCGAGAAGCTGCAGCAGATGGGGTTTTCGCTGACGGACATCAAACAGATCGCGCACGACGTAGAGCGCAGCAAGAGCGCGCCCGACGCCATGCAGCGCGTGCAGGACCTGTTCCGGGAGAAGCTCGAGGACACGCGCGAACAGCTGCGCCGGCTGCAAGCGCTCGAAGGCGAGCTCCAGGCGAGCCTCGCCTACCTCGAGACCTGCGATCAGTGCGAGACCGAAGAGCTGCTCGGCGCGTGCGCGACCTGCTCGCTGCACGATTGTGACCACAAAGCGCCCGAGCTCGTGCTCGGCTTCCGCGTGCACTGACACGCCGCTTCGGCCGGTCCTCGCAAAGCCGGCGCCAAAGGCATTTCGACATGGCCCTCAAGCTCCCCATCTACATGGACAATCACGCGACGACGCCGGTCGACCCGCGCGTAGTCGAGGCGATGCTGCCCTACTTCACGCTCGACTTCGGCAACGCCGCGAGCCGCAATCACGCCTTCGGTTGGAAGGCCGAGCAGGCCGTCGAGTACGCGCGCGAACGGATCGCGAAGCTGATCGGCGCCAAGAGCGACAAGGAGATCGTGTTCACCTCGGGCGCCACCGAGAGCGATAACCTCGCGCTCAAGGGCGTGGCCGAGTTCTACCGCGACAAGGGCAATCACATCATCACCACCAGCACCGAGCACAAGGCCGTGCTGGACACCTGCAAAAGGCTCGAAAAGCAGGGCTTCCACGTCACCTATCTGGACGTCGCCGCGGACGGCTTGATCCGGCCGGAGCAGGTGGCCGAGGCGATCACCGACAAGACCATCCTGGTCTCGGTGATGCTCGCGAACAACGAGGTCGGGACGATCCAGCCGCTCGCCGAGATCGGCAAGATCACGCGTGGGCGCGGCGTCCTTTTCCACACGGACGCGGTGCAGGGCGTGGCCAAGACCGAGTTCGACGTCGAGGCGCTCAACGTCGACCTCGCCAGCCTTTCGGCGCACAAGATGTACGGACCGAAAGGGGTCGGAGCGCTCTACGTGCGCCGGCAGAAGCCGCGCGTGCGCCTCGTGGCGCAGATGGACGGCGGCGGTCACGCGCGCGGCATGCGCTCGGGCACGCTGAACGTGCCGG
>CAZYWR010001438.1:0-2503 GCA_964651185.1 uncultured Polyangiales bacterium | reverse complement strand
GCGTCCGCGTCGCCCGCCGCTCGGGCGATTTGCTCCATCGCCGATGACATATCGAGCGCGCATGTTCTTTCTACCACGCGTTCGCGTTCGACCTTTGCGAGCGGCGCGAGCTCCGGAGCGGATGTGCTATCGAGCACCAGCACGCGCAGCTCGCTAGGCGCTTCGTTCACCAGACGCTGCAGCCAACGCATGTACTCCGCATTCGAGTTTACGTGCGTCGGATTCAACCAGAGCACGAGCTTGCCCTCGTCGTGATCGCCGAGGTGATGAGCACGAAACGACGTGCACAGACGAACGAAGTTACCCACGTCATGTGCGGGCAGGCGGGGTTTCGGCGCTTGCCAAAGACGCTCCGAATCGGCTTCGACGCCCTGGCTCGCCTCGGAGTATTGCGCGCACAACTCAGACGCCAGCGCAGCGCCGTACGCCGTCTCGCTGCGGAACGGCGCCGCGAGCTCGACGAACAGATCCGGCGTTCGCGCGAGCGCAGGTTCGCTCTCGCGCGCTACGAACGCGTTCACCATCGCGTACTCGCCGTCTGCGACGCGCCAGATGAGAAGTCGCGCGACTGGATTGTCTGCAAACGAAACCCAATGGTCGTGCAGATCGTCGAGTCGCTCGGAGATCGGATCAGATTGAGGCATGGCGAGCTCCCGGCACAGTATCCCCTCGCCCGGACTTCTAGCTCGATCCATCCCCGCCGCGCCATCGCGACGCGCTCTGATCACCCAACGGGGCGAAGCACGCGCACCAGTCTTTCGCGGACCTGGCGTGCGAGGAGCTCTTGCGTTAGACGGCGTTAGACGTACATGCCGTCCAAGGCACGCCCAAGCCGCGCAACGACGGCGTGCACCGTTCGATAAGCCCTTCGCGTTCTACCGAGGAGCCTCGCATGCATCGCGTCTACTTCGCTGCCTTCCTCTGGGTGATCACGATCGGATGTTCAGATCCATCGTGCCCAGAGGGGCAAATCAAGATCGGGACGGTTTGCCATCTTCCCGCCGACGTCGGCTCCGAGAGGCCTGACGATACGGTAGACCACGACTCCGGCTACGTGAGCACGGGCGATGATGGTTCTACGAAATCATCAGCGGACGAGTCACCTGCGGCTCATGTCCCGACGGCTTCTCCGGCGACGGCGCGAGCGGCTGCATGCAAGCCCCCGCCTGTTCGAACAATCCGTGCGGCGAAAACGCCGCGTGTGCGGCCGCTGCGAACGCCACCGGATACACGTGTTTGTGCAAGGAGGGATTTGCGCTCGACGGCGGCAAGTGCGTCGACACCGACGAGTGCTTCGAGGGCACGCACACGTGCCATATGACGGCCAAATGCGAAAACACGCCAGGCTCATTCGACTGCACGTGTCCGCTCGGCTACTCGGGCGGCACCCCGGCGGGTTTCGCGTGCGCGCCGCGCATCAGCGCAGGCTCCGGGCATGCTTGCGCGGTGCTCGCCGATGGCACTGTCAGGTGCTGGGGCAAAAATGATCTCGGGCAGCTCGGCGACGGCACACAGACGGACAGTACCAACCCTGTATCCGTGAAGGGCTTGAACAACGCAGCAGTCGTCAACGCAGGTGACAAGTCGACTTGTGCGCTATTGCAAGACGGGACCATGCAATGCTGGGGCGACAACAGCGCCGGCCAGCTCGGTAGCGGAACGATGCTGAATCAGCTCGCTCCAACGCCGGTGGCTCGTCTGGACTCGATCGTCGCAATGGACATGGGAGGCCACCATGTGTGCGCTACCCAAAGCAATGGCACGGTGATGCGCCAACCCCAGTGACACCTGAGTTGACCACTGACCTACACGTCGCATCCGGCATGAGTGAACCAGTGCCGGCAGTGTCGGGCAGTAACGCGGAAGCGAGCGCGGCGAGCGACCCGGCGCAGGGTGGCTGGTCTCGGGGCCCAAAGCGGCGCACCGGCTGCTTTTGAACTGCCCGGCCAGGCTCGATGGGGTTGAATCATGGCAGTAAGGCGGCAGATAAACGACGCAGATGCCTCGGGCCGCACAGCGCGGAACCACGCGTTCGTCGTGGTCTGCCGAGAGCTTATCGAGCACGAGAACGTCGTCAGCGCCGAAGCTTGGGAACCAGCTTCTTGGCGAACCAACCGAAGAACCCGCTCCTTGTTGTGCTGACGAGCATGGTGGGCAGTAGAACCCATCCGGTGAGGTCGCCGACCGAGAACCGGCGCGTAAGAGTCAGGTATCCGCACCTCGCGGGCTCATTGCATCGACCAACCGCTGCCGTAACTCGATCGGATGGGTTTCTGCCGTACCCTTTAGATCAGAAGAACTCCGCCGATTGAGCAACCTTGATCAACTCAGCCGAGCAGTGGATTTAGACCGTCGATGCACGGTAAGCGTTCAGCCCCCAAACTTTTCGTGCCGCAAGGGGATCGACAGGCCGATCCGATCGTGATCTAAGCCTGGAGTGGCATCGGGCGAGGCACCAGATAAGGCAGTCGAGGGGTGGATCGCCGCCGCTGTCGAGACGGCC
>CAZYWR010001437.1:0-6560 GCA_964651185.1 uncultured Polyangiales bacterium | reverse complement strand
GAGCGTGAAGATGGTGATGCCGGGCGACAACGTCAGCATCACGGTGCAGCTGATCACGCCGGTGGCGCTGGAAGAAAAGCAGCGTTTCGCCATCCGCGAGGGCGGCAAGACCGTCGGCGCCGGCGTCGTCACCAAGATCCTGGAGTGAGCCCTATTGGGGGAGCGCAAGCGCATCGTGCTCGCCTGCGAACAATGCAGCGCGCGCAACTACAAGACGACCAAAGGCCCGCACGCCGCGCCGGGAGAACGTCTTCGAATCAAGAAGTTCTGCCCCGCCTGCCAGCAGCACACCTGGCATAGTGAAACCAAGTAGGAGGAGCATGCGGGCCTGGCGAGGTCGGCTCCCCGAGAGCGCGGCAGGTGCGACGTTTCTAGGCCAGTAGCTCCAACGGTAGAGCAGCGGATTCCAAATCCGCGGGTTGTGGGTTCGAATCCCTCCTGGCCTGCCGAGACTGCGAAACGAGCGTGTCATGAGCAGCAGCGAAGAAAAACTGGCGACCGAGAAACATGACGAGCTGATCGACGAAGTCGATGACGAGCCGGTGGCGCTCGCTGACGCTTCTGCTTCGAGAGGCCCGAGCTCTGACGAGGTCGGCGCCAGCAAGAAGACGATCGGACTCGAGCGCTGGGTGCAGCTCGGCTTCGTGGTGGCGGCGATTCTGCTCGTTTGGCTCTACGATCATCTCATCAACGCCGTCTGGTACGTTTTCGCGGACCCGGACGAGTCGTTGGCCACGACAGGGGCCGTGTTGGCCGGTGTCGTGACCGCCGCGTTGCTTTACCGCAATCCCGCCGCGAACGGCTTGGTGCAAGGAGTCACCGAGGAGCTCAGCAAGGTCACCTGGCCCACGCGCAAGGAGACCTCCTCGTCCACGATCGTCGTGGTGGTAACCTCGATCGTGGTCGCGGTGGTGCTGTTCCTATTCGACTCGGTTTGGTCCGCTGTGACCGACCTCGTCTACAAGGTGTGATCGTGATCGCCGACAACGAATCAAGCCCCACGAGCGGCGAGGAGCAGCCCGAGGGCGGCGACGAATCCGTGAGCGAGCCTTCGACGGGCAAGAAGAAGATGCGGTGGTACGTCGTGCAGGCGTACTCCGGCTATGAGAACAAGGTGAAGGCTTCGCTCGAAGAGCGCATTCGCCAGTACAACATGCAGGACTACTTCGGGGAGATCCTGATCCCGCGCGAGCAGGTCACGGAGACGCGCGGTACCGCGAAGCGCGTCACGTCGCGCACGTTCTACCCCGGCTACATGTTCGTGCAGATGAACCTGACCGATGAGTCGTGGCACCTCGTGAAGGACACGCCGAAGGTCAGCGGTTTCGTCGGTGGTCGCTATCCCACGGCCGTTCCGGCCACCCAGATCAACCTCGTCGCACAGCAAGTCGCGGAGGGTGCGGCCAAGCCGAAGCCGCGGGTCGTGTTCGAGCAGGGCGATCACGTGCGCGTGATCGAGGGCGCGTTCGCCAACTTCACGGGCACGATCGAAGAGGTAAAGCCCGAGAAACAAAAGGTTCGTGTGTTGGTCTCGATCTTCGGCCGCGCCACCCCGGTCGAGCTCGACTACGCGCAGGTCGAAAAAACCGTTTGACGAAACGGGAAACTGCGTCAACCTCCCGCACCCTGCTTGGGGCGGTGCACGAAGCGGACCAAAGGTCCTCGTCGCAAGTTGCCTAAAGCCAGTGTTTTCCGGGGGTTGGGTGCTCATCTCGGGCGCTCGACCCGGCCGAGGTACCCGTCATGAAGAAGGTCACCGGACAGATCAAGCTCCAGCTTCCCGCCGGCAAGGCTAACCCCTCGCCGCCGGTCGGCCCCGCGCTCGGTCAGCACGGCGTGAACATCATGGGCTTCTGCAAGGAGTTCAACGCCCGCACGCAGCCGCAGGCGGGGATGATCATCCCCGTCGTGATCACGGTCTACTCCGACCGCTCCTTCACCTTCATCACCAAGACGCCGCCGGCGTCGGTGCTGATCAAGAAAGAGCTCGGGCTCAAGATCGAAGGCAAGCCCGGGAGCGGCTCCAAGCGTCCGAATAAGGACAAGGTCGGCCAGCTCACGCAGGCGCAGATCCGCAAGCTCGCCGAGACGAAGATTCAAGACACGAACGCTGGCTCCATCGAGGCCGCGATGCGTTCGATCGCGGGCACGGCTCGCTCGATGGGCGTCGAAATCGTCGACTAGCGAAGCGCAGTTTCAGCGCGTTCGCGCTGACGATCGGTTGCCGGGCCGAAGACCACTCCACGACCGCCCCCGGACAGGGCGGGAGGCCGCTGCTGTCAGGCCGGCCATTAGGAGAAAGCGCGATGAGGCACAGAGGAAAAAAGCACGCCGAGGTGGCCAAGAAGGTCGACCACGGGCGGCGCTACACGCTCGACGAGGCGACCTCGCTCGTCAAGAACGTGAGCTATGCCAAGTTCGACGAGACGGTCGATCTCGCAGTGCGGCTGGGCGTGAACCCCAAGCATGCGGATCAGATGGTGCGTGGCGCGCTGGTGCTCCCGCACGGCGTGGGCAAGGCGGTGCGCGTGCTCGTGTTCGCGCGTGGCGAGAAGATCGCCGAGGCCGAGCAGGCGGGCGCCGACTTCGTGGGCGGCGAGGACTTGGTCGCCAAGGTTAGCGGCGGCTGGCTCGACTTCGACACTGTGATCGCGACGCCCGACATGATGGGTCAGGTGGGCAAGCTCGGCCGCGTGCTCGGCCCGCGCGGCCTGATGCCCAACCCGAAGGTCGGCACGGTCACCTTCGACGTGGGCAAGGCGGTGCGCGAGGCGAAGGCTGGCAAGGTCGAGTTCCGCGTCGAAAAGGCGGGCATCGTGCACGTGCCGGTCGGCAAGGTGTCGTTCGACCCAACCCGCCTGCAGGACAACGTGCGCGCGCTCATGCAAGCGCTCATCAAGGCCAAGCCCTCGACGGCCAAGGGCCAGTATCTGCGCAGCATCACGCTGAGCTCGACCATGGGGCCGGGCATCCGCGTCGATCCCACGGCCTTCATTGCGGCTACGGAGGCGTAAGTCATGACCGTCGCAACCAGCTCGATCGCCCCGAGCGCTCCCCCGCGCGCGGCGAAGCAAGAAGAAGTGTCGATGATCCGCGATCAGTTCGCGAAGGCGACGACGGCGGTGTTCCTCGACTCCGCGGGCGTGAACGTCGAACAGATCACGAACCTGCGCACCGAGTTCCGCAAGGCCGGCGTCGAATATCGGGTGGTCAAGAACACCCTGGTCAAGATCGCGCTCAAGGGCACGGCCTACGACAACGCCGACGTGAACGCGCAGCTCAAGGGCCAGACCGGGATCGCCTGGAGCTTCGAGGACCCGGCCGCAGCGGCCAAGGTGATCAAGTCGTTCCGCGCGGCCAACGACGCCAACCAGAAGCTGAACATCAAGTGCGGCGTGGTCGACGCGCGGGTCATGCCCGGGGCCCAGGTCGAGAGCGTGCTCGCGACGATGCCCGGCAAGAACGAGCTGCGCGCGCAGCTCCTGGCGACCTTGCAGGCACCGGCCCAGAACCTCGTGCGCCTGCTGCAGGCGCCCGGCCAGAACCTGGCGTTCGTGCTGGATGCGCACCGGCGCAAACAAGAGGGCGGCTGAGCGCGACGTTCGGCATAAGCAGACGAAAATGATTGAGTTTTCAGGTTGATGACGCGGCCCGGCGCGGCTCGCAAGCTTCGGAGAGTATCACCATGGCATCGATGACGCAGGAACAGATGGTCAGTGAGCTGAGCCAGTGGAGCGTGATGGAAATCGCTGGCTTGATCAAAGCGCTCGAGGAAAAGTGGGGCGTCTCGGCGGCTCCGGCGGCGGTCGCCGTGGCGGCAGCCCCTGGCGGTGCGGCCCCGGCTGCGGCGGCGGCGGAAGAGAAGACGGAATTCGATGTCGAGCTGACAGCGGCCGGTGACAAGAAGATCAACGTGATTAAGGTGGTCCGCGAGATCACGAATCTCGGCTTGGCCGACGCCAAGAACCTCGTCGAGGGCGCCCCGAAGATGATCAAAGAGGCCGTTTCCAAGGACGAGGCGGAGAGCATCAAGAAGAAGCTCGAAGAGGCCGGCGCCAAGGTCACTGTCAAGTAGTGAGCGTTTTTGTTCTCGATCGGGTACCCTGTAGCGCATCGGGTACCCAAAAAACGAGCTGTGACGTAGCAGTCGCGGCGTAGGGGAGCGTCTCCTCTACGCCGGGCTGTGCATTTTGTAGCGTTTGTACCAACCGTTGCACGTGTCGAAGCGCGCTTCGCGCGCGCGAAATCGAGAGGGTGACACCCGTCACCCTTCGCAAAGCCGTCCAGGAGGAGGGTGCCGGCCTCCTCTCCCGGGCGACTGGCTTGCACGGCGAGGCATAGCCGAGCCAGGCCGGGCAGGAGTGTAGCGGTCGAGATGGTTCGGATGAGGTCGAAGGGCGCGCTGGCGCGCGCGAGCGAAATGATTAGGCGGGTTGCCAGCAAAGTTGGCCGAGGGGGCGTGCTCGGCCGCGTGAGGAGCCTCTGCGATGGCGTCGGTTGAAACCGTTCAGACCAATTTTCGGATCCGTCAGAGCTTCGGGAAGATCGAGAAGATCATCGAGATCCCAAACCTGATCGACATCCAGAAAAAGTCCTACGAGAAATTCTTGCAGGCGAATGTACCTCCGAACGAGCGCGAGGACATCGGCCTTCAGGGTGTGTTTCGCAGCGTTTTTCCCATTCGTGACTTCAATGGCACGAGCGAGCTCGTGTTCGTGGGATACACGCTCGAACGCCCCAAGTACGACGTGGACGAGTGCCGCCAGCGCGGCATGACGTTCGCGGCGCCGATCAAGGTCACGATCCAGCTCATCATCTACGACGTCCCCCAGGACGGCGGTGAGCGCATCGTGCGCGACATCAAGGAGCAGGAGGTCTACTTCGGCGAGATCCCGCTCATGACCGAGAACGGGACGTTCATCATCAACGGCACCGAGCGCGTGGTGGTGAGCCAGCTGCACCGCAGCCCGGGCGTGTTCTTCGACCACGACAAGGGCAAGACGCACTCCTCGGGCAAGTACCTCTACCAGGCGCGCATCATCCCGTACCGTGGGTCGTGGCTCGACTTCGAGTTCGACCCGAAGGACCTGATCTACGTGCGCATCGATCGCCGCCGCAAGATGCACGCGACGGTGCTGCTCAAGGCGCTCGGCTACAGCACCGAAGAGCTGCTGGCATTTTATTACAGCACTGAGACGATCTTCATCGACCAGAAGAAGTACGCGAAGTCGATCGAGTTCGATCTCTTGGCCGGCCAGCGCGCCACCCGCGACATCAAGATCGAGGGGGAGCCTATCGTGCGCAAGAATCGCAAGTTCACGCGCCAGGCGATCCGCAAGCTCAAGGAGGCGAACCTCGACCGGCTGCCGCTCGATCTCGAAGAGGTGGTCGGCAAGGTCAGCGCCCAGAACGTGATCGACGAGGACACCGGCGAGATCATCCTCGGCGTCAACGAAGAGGTCACCGAGGACAAGCTCGATCGCCTGCGCGACGCGAAGATCAAGCAGTTCAAGGTGCTGTTCATCGACGGCCTCAACGTCGGCAGCTACCTGCGCGACACGCTGAACGCCGACAAGGTGCAGCTCCAGGAAGAGGCGATCCTCGAGATCTACCGGCGCCTGCGCCCGGGCGATCCGCCCACGCTCGAGACCGCGAAGACCTTGTTTCACAACTTGTTCTTCAACCCCGAGCGCTACGACCTGTCGAAGGTCGGCCGGCTCAAGCTGAACTACAAGTTCTACAAGCCCGAAGAAGAGAAGCCGACGCTCGACGTCCAGGTGCTGACCAAGCGCGACATCCTGGAGACGGTGCGGCACCTGATCGAGCTGAAGAACGGGCGCGGTTCGGTCGACGACATCGACCACCTCGGCAACCGCCGCGTGCGCGCGGTTGGCGAGCTGATGGAGAACCAATATCGCATCGGCCTCGTGCGCATGGAGCGCGCGATCAAAGAGCGCATGAGCATGAGCCAAGAGCTCGAGACGCTCATGCCGCACGACTTGATCAACGCGAAGCCGGTGAGCGCGGTGGTCAAGGAGTACTTCGGCTCCTCGCAGCTCTCGCAGTTCATGGACCAGACCAATCCGCTCGGCGAGGTGACGCACAAGCGGCGCCTCTCGGCGCTCGGGCCGGGCGGCATGACGCGCGAGCGCGCGGGCTTCGAGGTACGTGACGTGCACGCCACGCACTACGGCCGCATCTGCCCGATCGAGACGCCGGAAGGTCCGAACATCGGCTTGATCGCGTCGCTGTCGACCTACGCGCGCGTGAACGAGTACGGCTTCGTCGAGACGCCTTATCGCAAGGTCGTCGACGGCGCGGTCACGGGCGAGGTGCGCTGGTACAGCGCGCTCGAAGAGGAGGGGCACTACATCGCGCAGGCGAACGCCCCGATCGATCCGGCGACCGGGAAGCTGCAGGCGAACCTGATCAACGCTCGCTACAACGGCGAGCCGCTCTTGGTATCGCCCGATCAGGTGCAGCTGATGGACGTGTCGCCGAACCAGCTGGTCTCGGTGGCCGCGTCGCTGATCCCGTTCCTCGAGCACGACGACGCGAAC
>CAZYWR010001436.1:0-3670 GCA_964651185.1 uncultured Polyangiales bacterium | reverse complement strand
TCCGAGGATCCGTCGTTCCGCGTGGAGGTCGATCAGGAGTCGGGCGAGACCATCCTCAAGGGCATGGGCGAGCTCCACCTCGACATCAAGATCGACATCTTGCGCCGCACCTACGGCGTCGAGGTCAACGTCGGCAAGCCGCAGGTGGCCTACCGCGAGAGCATCACGCGCGCGGTCGAAGACGGCTACACGCACAAGAAGCAGACCGGCGGCTCCGGCCAGTACGCGAAGATCGACTACCGCATCGAGCCGCTCGAGCCGGGCTCGGGCTTCGTGTTCGAGTCGGCGATCGTCGGCGGCAGCGTGCCGAAGGAGTTCATCCCCGCGGTCGAGAAGGGCTTCAAGACGTCGATCGACAAGGGGCCGCTCGCCGGCTACCCGGTGGTGGACTTCAAGGTGATGCTCACCGACGGCGCCTATCACGCGGTCGACTCTTCGCAGATCGCGTTCGAGATCGCGGCCAAGGCGGCCTACCGGCAGACCATGCCCAAGGCGGCGCCGCAGATCCTCGAGCCGATCATGAAGGTCGACGTGTTCGTGCCCGACGCGCACGTGGGCGACGTGATCGGCGACCTCAACCGCCGCCGCGGCATGATCAAGAGCCAGGAGGCGGGCGCGGTGAGCGTGCGCATCAAGGCCGACGTGCCGCTCAGCGAGATGTTCGGCTACATCGGCGACCTGCGTACCTTCACCTCCGGCCGCGGCCAGTACTCGATGGAGTTCAGTCATTACTCGCCGACCCCGCGCAACGTCGCCGAAAAGGTGATCGCCGAAGCCAAAGCGCGCGAAGAGGCCCGCCGCAAGAAGTGACGCGTCTCGGCTCGTGGCGGTGATTTGAGCAGCGCGTCGGATTTGGGGCTTGCTGCCGTCGGGAGCACAGCAGCAAGTCCCGCTCCCGCCGCGGCGCACGAAGCCACCAGCGAACACGAGCGGCGCCCAAGCCGCGATGAGGCGCTGGCCCGACGGCGAGGACTGGTGAAAACTAGCGCTGCGCGAAATCGAAGACGCACGCAGGCGCGCGCGAGCGAAACGTAATGGCTGGCTACGAACGAACAATTTGGGCGCCGGACGGCACGAGGATCGCTTACACGGTCGAAGGTACGGGCCCCGCGCTGGTGCTCACCAACGGCCTCACGACCACGGCTCACTTCTGGAAGTATCTGCGGCCGCACTGGGTCGATCGCCACACCGTGATTACCTGGGATTTGCCGGGCCACGGGCGCTCAGCACCCGCGCGCAGCGAAGCCGGTGCGAAGATCGAGAGTCTCCCGGCCGCGCTCGCGCGCATCCTCGACGACCTGGCGATCTCGCGGGCGACACACATCGGCTGGTCGGTGGGCTGCCAGGTGGTGCTCGAGTTCTATCGACAGCACCCGGAGCGCTGCCAAGCACTGGTCACGCTGTTCGGCCCCGCTCAGCGGGCGCTGAGCAACACGCGGCTGCCGTTCATCACGGGGAGCCTCATGTACCGCTTGCTGCGCGATCCGCGCACGGGGGTCGGCTACGCGAAGTTCATCCGTTCCTTCGTACGCGGGGGCATGCTGCCGGGCGCGCCGGCGGTCGTGCGCAAGCTCGGCCTGATCGGCGAGGGCACCTCGAACGCGGACCTGCGCCAGCTGATCGCGGACATCCAGCGTGTCGACTCGGTGACCGGCCGGATCATGGCGTGCTCGGCCGAGGAGCACTCCGCCCTCGACGTGCTCGGCAAGCTGCGCGTCCCGCTGCTGATCGTGGCTGGCGACAAGGATCTGTTCGCCCCGGCGGAGCAGGTGGGTGCGCCCATGCACCGCGCCGCGCCGGGCAGCGTGTTCGTGCGCTTCGAAGATGCGACCCACTCGGCGCTGCTCGATCACCACGAGCAGTTGGCGCCGCTGATCGACGACTTTCTCGCCTCGTGCCGCGCGCCGGCGCCGGCCCTGCGCGGCGTGTCGTAAGCCCGAGCGGGAGCGGGGGACCCCGCGCCGGCCGGCTGATGGGCGGTCCCCTTGCCGGCGCGAACAAGCCGAACTGCGCCCGATGCGTTAGCGTTCGTCGATGCACGAACTCTGCGCCAAGAGCGCCGTCGAGCTCGCACGTCTGCTCGCAGCCAAGGAGGTCAGCTCGGTCGAGCTCGCGCGCGCGCACCTCGAGCGCATCGAACAGGTCGACGCGCGGCTGCGCGCCTACACGCAGCTGTTCCGCGCGCAGGCCCTGGCCGACGCGGAGCGCAGCGACGCCGAACGCCGGCGCGGGGCGCTGCGCGGTCCGCTCCACGGGTTGCCGGTATCCATCAAGGAGTCGCTCGACGTGGCAGGTCTCGCCGCGACCATGGGCGTCGCGTCGCGCCGCGCGTTGCGCGCCGCTGCCAACAGCGCGCTGGTGCAGGCCTTGCGCGAGGCGGGCGCCGTTCCGCTCGGGCGCACCAACGTGTCGCAGTATTTGATCTTTCACGAGAGTCGGAACCCGCTGTTCGGTCAGACCGCGAATCCCTGGAGCCGCGCGCACACACCTGGCGGCTCGTCGGGCGGCGAAGCGGCGGCTCTCGCGGCGGGATTGTCGCCGCTCGGCTTCGGTACAGACATCGGTGGAAGCATCCGCGTGCCCGCACACTTCAGCGGTATTGCCGGCTTCAAACCGACGCTCGATCGCTGGCCGAACCAGGGCGCGCACACCGCGCTCGCCGGACAGGAGGCGGTGCGCGGCCAGACCGGTCCCATGGCGCGCACGGTCGACGATCTTGCGCTCGCGTTCCGCGCGCTCGACCCGGTGCGGTTGAGCGAGCTCGACGCGCGCGTGCCGCCGCTTCCGTTCCGCGACCCTGCCGAGATCGACGTGCGCGCTTTGCGCATCGGTTGGTACACGGAGGATGGCTTCGTGCGCGCCTCGGCCGCGGTCGCGCGCGCCCTCAGCCGCGCCGCCGCGCTGCTGCGCGAATACGGATGTGCGGTGCGACCGTTCGCGCCCCCTGGCATCCGCGATGCGGTGTTGGGATTTTACGCGGCGCTCAGCGCCGACGGCGGCGCGATGGTGCAGGCGGGGCTCGCAGGCGGTGCGGTGGATCCGGTGCTCGCTCGCATGCGGCGCATCGCCCGCCTGCCGCCTGCCGCTCGACGCAGCTTGGCCTGGCTGCTCGCACACAGCGGCGAAGAGAAGGTCGCGGCCCTGCTCGCCGTGACCCACGCCAAGTCCGTCGAAGCATTTTGGCGACTGACCAGCGAGCTGCGCGCTTACCGCGTGCGCGTGCTGGAGGCGTTGCGCGCCGCCGAGATCGACATCCTGCTCTGCCCCGCGCACGCCACGCCGGCGCTGCCCCACGGCATGTCCAAAGACTTTCCGGTCGCTGGCAGCGCCTCGCAGCTCTTCAACGTGCTGCAATTTCCCGCCGGAGTGGTGCCCATGACGCGTGTGCGCGCCGACGAGCTCGAGCGGCCCGCGGCCCGCGACCGCCTGGAGCGCCACGCAGCCCAGGTCGATCGCGCGAGTCTCGGCCTGCCCGTGGGCGTGCAGGTCGTGGCGCCTCCCTGGCACGACGAAAGGGCCCTTGCGGTCATGAAGGTGCTCGAGCATGGGGTCGCACAGGACGATGACGTTCCGCGCACACCCGTAGATCCGAGCTGAAGCGCACCGAGAGCGGCCGCGGAGGCCGGCCGGTCGATGCGGGCACACAGTCTGCGGATTTGCGGTCCACGGC
>CAZYWR010001435.1:0-4830 GCA_964651185.1 uncultured Polyangiales bacterium | reverse complement strand
GGTCGGCGGCCTCGCTCGCACGGTCGTGTCCTTCTTCGAGGAGTTCTGCCCAGACGAGCAGCGGATGCACAGTGGCGGGGTCGGGGGAATGGAGCGCAGCCGGGCCAGGAACGCGCAGGATGATGAGTTGGCCTTCAGGATCGGGGAGCATGCGAAGGAGCATGGCGAGAGATGCCGGCGTCGCTTCGTCTTCGAGGTGGAGGACGGTGCGGTCGCCTCGATAGTAAGGATCGAGGCGATGAGCGGCGGCCGCTCCACCCCAGCGCAGCGGATGACGGCCGCGAAGGGACTCTTCGACCGCTCGCTCTAGGGCTTCGGGAACGAGTGGGGCGCGCGGGCGAAAGCGGCCGAGCAGGAGGTGAGGGCGCAGAGTGGCGTGGTACCCATGGAGCCAGAACGCGCGCGCTTGCTCGCGACCGTGAGGCGTCCACTGCCACGCGCTGCGTCGGGCGACGGCGAAGCCGGTCTGGAGGAGCTTCTTTTGTACCTGGAGCACGGGCGACGTGCTGACGCCGGCTTGCGCCGCGATCGTACGCACGGGCGCGGTGAGCAGCTCGGGCTGGACGAGGAGGGCCAGGAGCACTTGGTAGCTGGGCGCGCGCCAGGCCGTGTCGCCGCGACTGACGGAGGCGGGTCGCTTGCCTTCGATCAACGCCATCAGGGCGTGGCTGCCTTTGCGCTCGGGCCTCAAGTCCAAGTCACGGATGTTCGGTTGTTGTTTTCTAAATAACATTCGTTTTATCAGTGTGGTCACGTCCGCGAGCAGCGCCGCCAACAAGTCCGTGTACCTGCGCGGCGTTCCCTCTGAGCTCGTGCGCGAAGCCAAAGCTGCGGCCGCGCGACGCGGCATCACCCTGGCGGGGTTCGTGGCCGACGCGCGCGCGGTGCAGGAGCGCAGCGCCCCGCCGGCGCAAGGCGGCGACCTCAGCGCTGACGTTCGCTGGTTCTCACGCAACCGCGAGCAGCTCGGCCGCAAGTTCGCAGGAGAGTACGTAAGCCATCTTCGATCAGGCCGTGATCGACCACGATCCACAGTTCGAACCGCTGGCCGAGCGCGTGTTCGCGCGCGAAGGCGTCCGCAACATCTTCATGCCTCGCGTGGACGGGCCACGCGTAGCCCGCATCCGCTCTCCGCGAAACCGCTCTGCGCTTCGCTCGACGGCATCATGCTGCACGCCGACGCGCGGGTGGCTCGGCTCAGGAACGCGCAGATTGGCGGCTAGGCCGCAGCGCTCGACTTCCAGCGCGTGGCGAGCCATGCGGCGATATGCTGATATGTCCCTTCGCGGCCGACCTCATTCAGGATCTCGTGCAATGCGCCTTTCACGATGAGGAGCTCCTTGTCGGAGCTCGCCACGCCATGGAAGACGCGCTGAACTGCGGACGGCACCACGATCGGATCCTGATCTGCCGAGAGCACGAGCACGGGTAGACGTACGGCGTCGAGGTTTGCGAACACCTGGCTCATCGCCGCGTGCAGGCTGACGTACCAGCGCGGCGACGACCATTTGTGGTTCAGCTGGTCACGCGCGTGCTGCTCGAGCTTCAGCGCATCGTGCGTTAGCTCGCGTGCATCGATCCCATTCGGGAGGGGAAGCCGCCCGGCGACGCGCGCGAGGATCGCCGCGCACCAGAGCGGCAAGGGTCGATGGGCCGGCTGGAGTGCGACCAGCGGACAAGACACGATCAGGCCATCGGCCAGAGGCGGGCGGCTCTGCACGGTACGCAGCGCGATCAGTCCACCTTGCGAGTGCCCTAGCATGACGAGCGGGCGACTCGGATAGCGCTGCTTCAGAGCCTGGACGAAGTCGAAGTAGTCCTGGACGTAGCGAGCGAAATCCGGGACGTCGCCGCGCTGACCGCCGCTCTGGCCGTGCCCCCGCGCATCGAGACCGTGGACCACGTGTCCGGCTCGCACCAAGAACTCAGCAAACTCGCGATAGCGGCCGGCGTGTTCGCCATACCCATGCATGAGCGCGACTACCACGCCACACCGTTCGTCCCCGGTCCTCGGGATCCACTGGTACACATGGAGGGTCCGACCATCGCTCGCGCGCAACGCGCGCTCACTACAGACCAAATCGCAATCGCAATCTGACATTGTATTCTGAGGTGGGATCGCTCAGTGTAGGGTTACGCAACCGCTTCCAACGCCCGAGCCGCGCGCCGGCTGAGCTAGCGGAGAGTATAAAACGAAACGCCGGCTCGCCAGCGGCTACTTCCGTATACGCCAGGCGAGAACAGCCCTCCAAGACGCGAGCGACATAAGCACGATCTGCGTCCCGACCCGTCTCCGCTCATGCGTTTCGTCGAGGCGCACGCCCGCGAAGAGTGAAGTACCTCGGTGGCAAAGGCGAGGGTGGACACGAGTGCCTGGGTGCGGCACCTCCGGAAAGCTGACCGGAGCTTGGGTTGGGAGCTCAAGCCGCTGTGGAGCCCGGTCAAAATAAATTCGCCACCTCGCACGCCATTCGCAACGGTGCAGTTCATCGTGATGATCGGGCCGCCTGAACTGGTGGTTTCGAATTGCCATGATGGCTTCGACGCGTTTTGTGCAGCCTAAACACCAGCAGGGCGTGGTAGGCAGCTCTCATGAGGAACCTGGCCATTACCCTTCCCGCGCTGTACTTGGTGGCGTGCGCACCCGCGCTGAAGTTCACGGCCGCCGGAACCACGACCCGCCCCGCCAAGCCGCCCACGTGCGACTTCACCGTGCTCGCAGACGCCCCGGCGGAGGCGCACGAGGAGCTCGGCACGATCGACATCCGCTACGACGGCCGCACCGACTTCATCAACGACACCGAGACGCTGAAGCGCAGGCTCAGGCGCCAAGTCTGCAGTGTGGGGGGTGACGCCGTGGTGGGCCACGCGAACAGCTACGGCACCTACCTCAAGGCCACGGTGCTGAGCTTGACGCCCGCACAGCCCGCGGCGCCGACGGCGGGCGCACCGGACGCAGCCGGCGGAGACAAGGTCGAAGCTGGCGCGGCCGCCGAGCTCTGAGGCCGGTCAGCGGTGGTGACGCTGCGGACCACGTCGACGCGCTTGCGGCGGGCTCGGACCGCCCGCGGCGAGCGCGCCGTCCGCCGCACAACGAGATGGACGCGATAGCAGCCCATGACGGCGCCAGCTTCAGCTGGGCGATCAAAAACCAGGCAGGCTGGGGCCGGGCAGGCTAGGAAGTGTGCACTGGCCCGTCCAAGGCTCTTCGCACGCGCATTCGTCGTGGACGTCGCAGCAGCGGCTCAACAACAAGCAGTTGTTGCTGCAGGTGCTCGGGTTGCACGTCGGTGCGGGGCGCGCATCGGTCTCGGTCCGGCCGCTGTCGCTGGGGCCGGCGTCTTTGGCCGTCGCCGCGTCCGGCGTGTTCGCCCCGCTGTCTCTGCTGGCGAGGCTCGAGCCAATTCCGCTCGTGGTCTGCGTGCCCGCGTCGTTTTGCGAGCTCCCTAAAGACGATCGCGAAGGAGACGCGTCGCTTCGCTGCGAGTCCGTCCCCGAGTCCGCTTCGTCAGCATGGACGTCATCGAGCGCATCGTCGTCATCGTCGCCGCTCTCGTCGGGCGCCGCGTCGTTATGCGGTTCGCTGCCGTCGTGCTCGCCATCCGTGTCGACCGGCAACTCGTCGTAGACCGGCGCGCTTGCGCACCCGCTCGCGGCGATGAGCCACAGCAGACCGCGACCGAGAGCTCGGCATGCGATTCGGCTCGAGTCGCGCGGTCTCCAGGGCCCTCCGGCGTACGCGCCCGTCGGTGCACGCCCCGATGCGTCGCCAATTGGGAGCGAGGACGGCTCGCCGCCGCGCACAGAAGACTCAGGTGTGATCTCGTTCTGCAACATCGAGCGCGAAGGATACCAGGCCCCTACCATCTTCCCCAATGGCTCAGATCTACGCTTGCGGTGCACGTCGGCGGTACTGCGCGGATTTGGTAAGGTGGCTCGCCTTCCACTCATCAAAAGCGTGATTGCGCACAGGCAGCTTTGTCGCGAATGGACACGGACTACTGTGGCCGCGATCACAACGGTGCCGGGACGCAGTAGCGCTAGCTGTAGAGTTCTGGCTGGTCGTCCTGCGCGTCTTGCGGTGCGTCGCTGTCGGAGTCATCCGTCGCGACCTCTTGTCCACTGTCCCCGTCGGAACCGTCCGTGGCCGCATCATCCTGTCCGCCGGATTCAACCGCGTCTTCATCCGAAGCGCTTGGTGCATCCTGGAGGTCCGACGCGTCGTCGGTCTCCTTCCCATCGTTCCCACCGGGAGCATCGCCTTGCGGCGAGGCATCGTCCGTTCCGGATGACTCCGCCGCTTGAGATGCCGTCGTGCTGCCCGATCCATCCGACCCGGAATCTGACGCCACCGCGCGGCCCACGTCGTTCTTTCCGTTGCCGATCAGTCCGGAGATCGCGCTGCCGACGGCCGCGCTGTACGTTTGATGGCCGCTCGCGTTGGGGTGAAAGGTCGTGGTTCCAATCTGAGGGTCGGCTGAGCACGCTTCGCGACCCACGAACGCATTGGCGACTTGGTCGATCACCACGGAGATCCCGGCCGCGTCGGCCGCCGAGGCGATTTCACGGTTCATGTGCGCGATGGCCCCGCGGATCATCGTGACCTCGCCCTGCGTGATTTTGCCGCCGACGCAGTTGCTGACAGTCTTCGCAAACAGGTAGGGGTAACCGACCGCGACGATCTTCGCGGACGGAAACGTCGCTCGTAGATCGGCAAACGCAGCGCGCAGGTTCGGGTCGGCGACCTCGTCGATCGCTCGATTGATCGTGAGCCAGTGAAAGCGAAGACGAACGGTCGAGTTCGTAGCGACCTCGCGCAGACATGAAACC
>CAZYWR010001434.1:0-5178 GCA_964651185.1 uncultured Polyangiales bacterium | reverse complement strand
ATCGAGCGTCACGAGGCGACGACCGCGCCGCACCTCGAGCACCACCTTGAGGAAGAGCGCGAGCGCTTCATCGACGAGCTGGCTCCGGCTGAGTCCAAGCTCGTCCGCGAGCTGAACGACGGCGTTGCCTCGGCTGTCGGGGACGGTTGCTTCGAATCGCACGGGAGCCTCCTCCCCTCATCGAGGAGGGATATTTGAGGTAGACGCTGCTGCGCGCGGCTTGGCAAGGTGCTGCGACACGCTGGATGGACGTGCGCTTGACCCGTTGATTAACAGCAAAACATGCACAAGATCAGATAGTTATATCGATCGGCGGGTTCGTCGCAAGGCAGACAGTTTTTGAGCCAGTCTTCCTTCACCACCAACCGGAGGTGGAGGCGCAGTTAACGGAAGCCCCGCGAGGCAACTCGCGGGGCTTTGTCTTGAAAGCGCCAGTGTTCGCGGGCTTCTGCGCGCGGCCGACGTGGCGGGCGTGATCGCCGAACACGATCCTGAGAACGCGGGCGCGCGCGACGACGGGCTCTCGGGGGCACGATCGCGTTCTCTGAATGGCCCCGCGGGTCGAGAACTTCAGAGAGCGGGTAACAGGTCGAGCTTCGCGCCCAGGGAGCCGGTTAACAGCATCCCGATTCACCGATGGCAGCGTGGCCATCATCAGCCCTCGAGCATCTCCGCGAGCTTCTGCACCGTGTTCCAGTTCCGCGTCGTGACCGCGCGGCGCCAGAGCAGCTTCCCGACCGAACTCCTCGTGAGCCCACGCGCGCGCACCTCCGCTCGATGCGCAAGCGGCATCCGTCGTCTCTCTCATGCCCACTCCTGCTCCGGGTTGGTGACCTCTGCGCTTCGGGAGCGGTTCGGGAGCGGGAGCGGCGAGAGGCAGAGCACGCATGGTCATGCATGACGGACGTGGAGCCTCTCCGGAATTCAGCGCCTACAGTGAAGTGCGAGCGATGGAACCAACCCCGCGGCCATAGGCGGGGGTCTCCCTTTTGGACTAGGACAATTGACCTAGACGCACGGGCAGTGCTAGGTCAATTGTCCTAGAGCGAAACGATGGACGCACAACCCACCCAAGACGAGCTCGGCACGCGCGAGCGGATTGTGCAGGCCGCTGACGATCTGTTTTACCGGCGCGGCTTCGAGCGCACCTCCTTCGCCGACATCGCTGAGGCGGTGAAGATCTCGCGCGGGAACTTCTACCACCACTTCAAATCGAAGGACGACATCCTCGACGCGGTGGTGGCGCGCCGGCTCGTCGGCACGCGGCAGATGCTTGCGCAATGGGAAGCAGCGGGGGCCGATCCTTGCGAACGCATCCGCTTGTTCATCGACATCCTGATCAGGAACCGGTCTCTCATCCTCAAGTACGGGTGTCCCGTGGGCACGCTCTGCACCGAGCTCGCGAAGCTCGAGCACGCAACGCTCCCCGAAGCCAACATGATCTTCACGATCTTTCGCGAGTGGCTGCGCCGCCAGTTCGAAAGCCTCGGAGCGGACGAAGACGCAGACCTCTTCGCGATGCAGCTCCTCGCGCGCAGCCAGGGCGTGGCGACGCTCGCCAACGCCTTCGACGACGAGCCGTTTCTGAGGCGGGAGGTTCGCGAGATCCACGCCTGGCTCGAGGCACGCCTCGCCGACGCCAACCCACGAAGAGCCATTTCCAGCCGCAAGCGCAACAAGGAGATGTAGCGATGTTCGTTGTCGTTCTTCGGTTCTCCACCCAGAAGGAACAGGCCGGGGCGTTCATTGACGTCCACAAGGCGTGGATCGATCAGGGCATCCACGATGGTGTCTTTCTCTTGGTCGGAAGCCTCAAGCCGAACGGCGGCGGTGTCGTCCTCGCTCACAACGTGTCCCGAGTTGTACTCGAACGCCGAGTAAATCTCGATCCCGTCGTCGAGCACGGCGTTGTCACCGCTGAGATCATCGAGATTGCCCCGTCGAAGGTCGACGAGCGCCTTCGCTTCCTCGTGGGGACGGCATGACAAGTCCGTTCCTCGGGCCAGACAACAAGGCGCGCTGCCGCTGGTGCGGCGCCGCACCGGAGTTCCTCACGTACCACGACGAGGAGTGGGGATTTCCGGTGAGCGACGACCATCGGCTCTTCGAGAAGCTGAGCCTCGAGGGCTTTCAGTCAGGGCTCTCGTGGCGCACGATCCTCGCCAAGCGCGAGAACTTCCGCCGCGCATTTCACGGCTTCGACTTCGAGCGAGTGGCGAGATTCGCCGAGCGCGACGTCGAGCGGCTTCTCCGAGATGAAGGCATCGTTCGACACCGCGGGAAGATTGAAGCCATCATCAACAACGCGCAAAGGGCCAAAGACCTCGTGAAGCAAGAGGGCTCCTTGGCCGCGTTCGTTTGGCGTTTCGAGCCGAAGCCTGCGGTTCGAGCGCAGCCCCGGTCGACCTCTGAGGAATCGAAAGCGCTCTCCAAGGCGCTCAAGAAGCTTGGGTGGAAGTTCGTGGGGCCGACGACCGTGTACGCCTTCATGCAGGCGATGGGGCTGATCAACGATCACGTCCCAGAGTGCGTGATATCGGGCAAAGTCGAGCGAGCAAGAAAGACGTTCGAGCGGCCGACCTCCCACCGGAGCGTCACTGCACCAACTCGAAAAAATCGTACGTGAGCGCCACGGACTCGATGACGTTCTCGTCGCTCTCTTTGTCCCACTCGCCGGCGACGAGCTTCGTTGGCCAGGCGCGCGCGAGCGTCCAGCGGCGCAGCGTGGTGAAGCGGCCCGACCGGCAGAGGCCGACGTAGTTCTCCACCGCGAGATCCGACGTGCATGCAAGCTGGGCGGCAGCCCCGACGACGATCGCGCGGCGAGCCGCATCCACGACGAGCTTCTACGTCGCGTAGCGCGACTGGCGCTGGGCGAACCGCCGAAGGCCTGATGCTCAACGGTCACGCCTTGCTCAGCAGGGCGGTGACCGCCTCCGCGGTGGCCGCGGCCGACTGGGGGTTCTGACCCGTGACGAGCCGACCATCGACCACCACGTGGGAGGTAAAGGGGAGAAGCGCTTTCGCGTAGTGCGCCCCGCGCTTCTTCGCCTCGTCCTCGACGTTGTAGGGCACGAGCTTGCTCACGCGGGCGAGGACCTCTTCCTGCCAGGCGAAGCCGGTGAGCTTCCGCCCGGCGATGAGGTAGGAGCCGTCGGCGAGCTTGGTGTTCAGCAGGCCGCAGTAGCCATGACAAACCGACGAGACGATGCCGCCGCGTTCGAAGATCTCGCGGGTGAGCCGCTGCAGGCCCTCACTGTCGGGGAAGTCGAACATCACGCCGTGGCCGCCGGTGAAGTAGATCGCGTCGAAGTCCGCGGAGTCGATCTGCTCGGGGCTCTTGGTCTTCTCCAAGAGCGCCATCCGCTCCGGATCCGCACGCCACGCCTTCGCGGTCTTGTCGTAGTTCGGGAACTTGAGCGCTCGCGGCTCCAGCGGCGACAGTCCGCCCCGAGGACTGACGAGCACCTGCTCATGGCCAGCCTTCTCGAAGACGTGCCACGCATGGGTCAACTCGGAGAGCCAAAGCCCGGTCGGGTGCTCCGGGTCGGTGTAGTGCGCGACATTCGTGACGACGTGGAGGTGATCAGCGACAACTACTCTGGCCGGTCGGCGACAACTATTTTGGCTGGTCGATCGCCGTCCTGACGGCACGTGCGATCCTGTTGATCCCAGGAGGGGCCGGTGGCCCCGCCCAGGGGCTTCATGGTCACGGACACGCATGTCAGGCTGTTGAGGCGAAAGATGGAGGAAGGTCAGAAGCAGGAAGCAGCGGCGGCGGCCGCGGGCATGAGCGAGCGGAGCGCGCGACGATGGGCGAAGGGTCCACTCCCGTCGCAGACGAAGGCACCCCGATCGTGGAGGACGCGGCCCGACCCTCTGGCCAGCGTGTGGGAGTCCGAGGTGGTGCCGATGCTGGTCGCCGACACAGAGCGGGCGCTGCAGGCAACAACGGTCCTGGACGAGCTTCGGCGGCGTCGTCCGGATGGCTACGAGCAGAGTGTTCTCCGTACGCTGCAGCGCCGGATGGCCGACTGGCGTGCAGCGCACGGGCCTGAGAAGGAAGTGTACTTCCAGCAAGAGCACCAGCCCGGCATAGAGGGCGCCTTCGACTTCACGGACTGCGACGAGCTTGGGATCAGCATTTGCGGCGGGCACTTTGCCCATCTGTGGTTCGAGATGGTCCTCACCCACAGCGGCATGCGCGCGGTGAGCTTGGCATTTAGCGAGACGTTCGAGGCGCTGCTCGAGGGCCTGCAACACGCGCTGTTCGAGTTCGAAGGCGTGCCGGCGCAGTTCCGGTCCGATAACCTGTCAGCGGCGACGCACCAGCTCAAGGATGGCGGCCGCGAGCTGAACCGCCGCTTCGCCAGCGTACTGGAGCACTACGGCGCGCGCTTGCGGCGCATCGAACCGGGCAAGTCGCATCAGATGTAGAAGTCGCGACTTAATCTGACAGCAGGGCGACCGAGCAGCGATGTCCGGCAACTCATACTGTCCGATCCTCAGCCCGCTGCAAGCACCTCCTCCCGCGCCAACGGCGCGCTATCGAGGAAGGTCTCTAACGGCGTTTTGCCGTAGCACCAGCGGCCCTGGTGCGGGCGCTGTTCGTTGTACTCGGTGATCCACGCGTCCAGGTCGCGCTGCAGCTCCTCGATGCCGCGATACACCTTCTTGCGGAACGTGACGCGGTAGAACTCGTTGAGCACGGTCTTGTGGAAGCGCTCGCAAATCCCGTTTGTCTGCGGGCTCTTCACCTTTGTGCGCGTATGGTCGATGTCTTCGACCGCCAGATAGAGCTCGTATTCGTGATGCTCTGGGTTGCCACAGTACTCTGTGCCGCGATCGGTGAGCATGCGCTGCAGCACGACATCCTGCTCCTCGAAGAACGGCAGCACGCGGTCGTTGAGCAGGTCGGCGGCCGTGAGCGGCGTCTTGCGGTCGTAGAGCTTGGCAAACGCCACCTTCGAGTACGTATCGATGAACGTCTGCTGGTACACGCGGCCCACCCTCTTGAGCGTACCGACGTAGAAGGTGTCCTGCGCGCCGCAGTAGCCGGGGCACTCGCTGACGAACTCCCCGTGCGCCTCTTTCTCTTGCTTGGCCTTCTCCAAGGCCACAACCTGGGCTTCGGTCAGCACCCACCCCTCCTGCGCGCTCTTGGCCTCAAGGGCTTTG
>CAZYWR010001433.1:0-1719 GCA_964651185.1 uncultured Polyangiales bacterium | reverse complement strand
GGGGTGGGTCGGGTTGGCCCCCAGCGTGGGGGTCGTTTTTTTGGGCCCCCTCACCCGGGGCGTGCGCCCCGCGCGCGCGCGACCGCTCCCCAATACGGACCTGTTTTCGGCTGTTCATCCCGATCGACCCTACGTGCAGTTCCAGTGGCTCTGGGAGCTGCTCGCCTACGCGTCGTACGCTCTTGCGGGGCTCTTGGGCGTGCGCCTCTTCCAAGTCGCCGTGTTGACCGCCAGCTTCGCGCTGCTCGCGGTGCTCGCGACCCGCCAGTTTCGAAGCCGCGCGCTCACGTTCGCGTTCTGCGCGCTGGCGCTGGTGTTGTTCGAGGATCGCTTCCAGGCGCGGCCGGCCGCCACGGTGCTCGGGTTCGTCGTGCTCATCTTGCCTTGGCTGCTCGATGCAGAGGCTCGAGAGCGGCGGTGGGTGTGGCTCCAGGCGATCGCCGTCGGTTGCTTGTGGTCCAACATTCACGGAGGCGAGGCCTTGCTGATGCCGCTCTGCTTCGCCGCGCTCGCGCTGGGCGGCTTCTTCGACTGGAGACGCGGTGTCGCCGCGGCGCACGAGGCGCGAGCGAGCCTGAAGCTGTTGCTCGCCGCCTGCGCTGGTGTGGCGCTCTCGCCAACCTTCCTCCCCGGCATGATCGATTGGGCCCATGCGATCGGCCCGCAGCTCGCCTCCGGGAACAAGGAGTGGAGGCCAAGCTACACCATGCTCGAGAACGGCCTGGCCCCGAACTTCGTGCTGATCGGGCTGGGCCCTTCGCTCGTGCTGTTCGCTTACGCGGGCGAGCAGATCTACCGTTGGCGGAGCTCGCGTCTGCGCGCGCACGCGCTTACGTCGGAGTGGCTCCTCTGTGGCGGTCTGCTCGCGCTCGCGCACCAAGCCGTCCGCAATGCGTTTCTGTGTCTCATCCCGCTCGCATTTTCGCTGCGTCGATGGTCAGTGCCGTCGCCTTCACCGCGCGCCCGAGCGCTCGCGGCGGCAGGGGGAGCGTCTTTACTGATGGTGGCTTTCTACGACCACGTGATCGTCGGCTATGGAGGCGTGGCGTCGGCGGTCGATGTGCTGCCCGAGGACGTCACGCCCAACGCCTTCCCGGAGGAGCTCGCACAGTTCATGCGCGAAGCCGGCATCCGCGGCGGCGTGCTCAACGACGGGCGCTGGGGCGGCTACCTGATCTGGCGGCTCTGGCCCCTGTGCCACGTGTTCGTCGACTCGCGTCATGATCTCAGCCGCGAGATGTGGCCCGTGTTTTTGGCTTCCCAGCATGCGCACACGCGACCTGCGGCCATGGACTACGCCTTTCGCCGCTGGGGGGTGGAGCTGGCTGTGTTCCGCGGTCCGACCTTTCCGTTGGTCGTCGCGCCGCCCGAGTGGCGTCTGGTCTTCAAGGCCGGCGACCAGGAGCTCTATCAGCATGTCGCTGGGGCAAACGCGGCTGGAAACCTGGAGCGCACGCGCAACTGGCTACGCGCACGGCGTCCTTTGTCTGCGGACACGGATCTGGCGCAGCTCGCGCGCGAAGTGGGCGCTGCCATGTGGCTGGCGGCTCCCTACAGACTGCATCAACAAGCGACCGCGCGTGCCCTGGCGCAGAGCGGAAAGCGAAGTGACGTGCTTCAGGGCCTGTCGATCGAAAGTCAGCTCTTGTTCGCGGCGGGCCGCTACGGCGCTGCGCAGCGCGTGCTCGACCAGCTCCTCGCGCTCGATCCGCAGGACGC
>CAZYWR010001432.1:0-2747 GCA_964651185.1 uncultured Polyangiales bacterium | reverse complement strand
CCCGGCTTCCCAACCGCGCACGGGGTCGCCCGTCTTGATCGCGATGGGCAGCATGATCACGAATACGACCACGAACATGTGCGGCACGCTGATCCCCGAGGGCAGCGCACAGACGTCGGAGCGGCCAGTCTCCTTCGCGAGCTTGTACGCGAGCCGCGCGTAATAAAACGTGCTCAGGCACATCATCAGTCCGGTGGCGGGCAAAATGCGCCCGAACACGAGCTCATCCGGCATTTTGAGGACAAAGCGGAGGAGACCGGTCAAGGTCAGCAGGTTGACCAAGATGTTGGTGCCGAATCCGAAGAAGGCGTTCCAATCACCTGGTGTCCAGAGCGTAGGCCCCTTTTTCATCGTGCCCCTCCTTCCTGGTTTCACTCGCGTTCAGCGCAAGGCGGCGATGATGCGCGCCGAGTCCGTGACCCAGCCGAAGATCCCACCCTGGGCCTTGATCATCTTGAGGCCCATCTCGTGAAACTCCGGGAAGTAAGACCCGCAGCAATCGGACGGCACGAGACAGCGATATCCGCGATCGTTGGCCTCCCGCACGGTCGTATGGACGCACACTTCCGTCGTCACGCCGCAGACGAGCAGCGTCGCGATCTGACGATTTCGTAGGATCGTGTGCAGGTCGGTGGCGTAGAAGGCGCCCTTGCCCGGCTTGTCCACGACAGGCTCGCCCGCTTGCGGATAGAGCGCTGGGATGATGTCGTGCCCCGGCTCGCCGCGGATAAGAATACGTCCCATCGGGCCCGGCGCGCCGATGCGCATCGTAGGCGCGCCACGTTCTACCTTCGCGCGGGGTGCATCGGACAGATCAGACCGATGGCCTTCGCGCGTGTGCACGATCAGCATGCCCGCGTGGCGCGCGCGATTCTTGAGCGCGCGCAGCGGCTCCACCACCCGGCCGAGCAGCGAAACGTCGTTGCCGAGCGCCTCACCGAACCCACCTGGCTCGAGGAAGTCGCGCTGCATGTCGATGACGATCAGCGCGGTATGGGCGAGCTCGAGTTCGAGCGGCTCAGGCTCGGCGTCGATGACCGTGATGGAGCGCATCTCCGGCGCTTCTAACCGCAGGAGATTTCCGGCGCAGGCACCTCGCGGTAAAAAGCCCGCGGGAACCGGCTTCACTCAGCTCAGGCAGTCATGAACGCCGCACGCGCCGCCTCGGCGCCGCTTCCGTGGCCCGCCCCGCGGCCTGCTCGGGCCCCGACGCATACGCCTTGATGAACTCGAGCGCGGTGCGCACGCCGAAGCCCGTGCCGCCCTTCGGCGAAAGGCCGTGCGCCGAGGGCAGGTACGCGGGACCGGCGATATCGAGGTGGAGCCAGGGCGTGTCGCCCACGAACTCGCGCAGGAACAGCGCGGCCGCGATCGACCCGCCGTAGCCATCGCCAGTGTTCTTGATGTCTGCGATCGGGCTCTTGATCGTCTCTCGCAGGTCCTCGTCGAGCGGCATGGGCCAATAGGCCTCGCCTGAGCGCTTGGCGGCCGCGAGATAGCGGTCGCGCAGTCCCTCCTCAGTCGCGTAGAGGCCCGCGCGCCACTGTCCGAGCGCGACCATGCAGGCCCCCGTCAGCGTCGCGTGATCGATCATCACGTCCGGTTTCAAGTCGCGCGCATAGGTCAGCGCGTCGGCGAGGATGAGCCTCCCCTCCGCGTCGGTGTTGAGCACTTCGACGGTCTTGCCGGCGAGCGTGCGGTAGATATCGCCAGGCTTGAACGAGTTGCCGCCGATCACGTTGTCGGTCGCGGGGACGACGCCATGGACCTCGACGGGCAGCTTGAGCCGGGCCGCGGCCGTGACGATCGCGATGGTCGCTGCTCCCCCAGCCATATCGCACTTCATCGTCTCCATCGACTTCGCCGGTTTGATACTCAGACCGCCGGCGTCGAAGGTCAGCCCTTTGCCGACGAACACGAGGCGCGCGCTGCGCCGGCCGCGCGGAACGTAGCTCATATGAATAAAGCGCGGCTCTTCGTCGCTTCCGGCGTTGACCGCGGCCAGCAGAGTCATGCCGCGCCGGACGATCTCCGCCCTTCCCCAGACCGTGCACGGGACGCCCGCCGCGCGCGCCGCACGTCGCGCTTCGCTGGCGAGCGCAGTCGCGGTCATCTCGTTGGGTGGACGGTTGACGAGATCGCGCGCAAGGTTCACGGCCTCCGCCACGATCGCCGCTTCGTTGAGCACAGCGCGATCGGCAGGTCCCGCGGCGCTCGGCGTCAAGATCGTCCCGCGCGGCTCGGGCTTTTGCTTGCGCGCGCTGCTCAGGTAATCCGTGTAGCGGTAGTGACCTAGCAGCAACCCTTGCGCCAGCGCAGTCAGGTGTTCGGGCTCCGCGGACGGACTGTAGAGGGCGAAGCTCTTGTAGTCGCGGACCGCGCGCGCCACGTTCGTGCCGAACAGCGCGTCTTCCGCGAGGCCCTGCTCGCTCTGGCGTTTCGCGTCGAGCGCCACGATGCGCAGCTTCTTGGCCTTGAGCTTGCCGAAGGTGTGGACCTGCAGCACTTGTCCCTTCTTGCCGGTGAAGTCTTCGAGCTTGGCGATGCGCAGGAGCTCTCCCCCGAGCGCCTCATCGAGCAGCTTGAGCGTGGGGTGGTTGGCGAGATCGGTTCCGGCGATGGGCACGACCAGCAGGTCGACCTCGACGCTGGAGAGGTCGGCTTGTGACGACAAGGAGAGCTTCATGGTGGCGCCATGGTGACATGGCGCTGCGCAACCCCTCAAGCAGCGCTTCGCGCGGCGTTCG
>CAZYWR010001431.1:0-4437 GCA_964651185.1 uncultured Polyangiales bacterium | reverse complement strand
CGCTCGATCGACCCTTGCGCGAGCTGGGGGTCGACTCGCTCATGGCGCTGGAGCTGCGCAACGCGCTGGCGCGGCGGGTGGGCAGCGCGCTGCCGGCGACGCTGGTGTTCGACCACCCGACGCCGCGCGCGCTCGCGTCGTTTTTGGTCGAGCACGTGCTCGCGTCGCCGCCGCCTCGCGAGCGCGGGCGCATCGAGGCGCGCGCGTCGGCGGAGCCTATCGCGGTCGTGGGGATCGGGTGCCGCTATCCGGGGGGCATCTGCGATCCAGAGTCCTTCTGGCAGCTTCTGGATCGAGGCGCCGACGCGATCGGTGAAGTTCCGCCGGAGCGCTGGGACATCGACGCGGTCTACGACCCGGACGCGGAGGCGGTGGGCAAGATGACGACGCGCGCGGGCGGCTTCGTGCGCGAGATCGAGCAGTTCGACGCGTCATTTTTCGGCATTTCACCGCGCGAGGCGGTGCACCTCGACCCGCAGCATCGCTTGTTGCTCGAGACGAGCGTGGAAGCGCTGGAGCGTGCAGGGATCGCGCTCGACCGTCTTTCGGGGAGCCGCACGGGCGTGTTCGTGGGGCTGATGTACCAGGAGTACGGCGCGCTGTTGAGCGGTCAGTGGGACAAGCTCGACGGCTTCGTGGGGACGGGCAGCACGGCGAGCGTGGCGTCGGGGCGGATAAGCTACGTGCTCGGCCTGCAAGGGCCTGCGCTGACGGTCGACACCGCCTGCTCGTCGTCGCTGGTGACCGTGCACCTCGCATGTCAGGCGCTGCGGGGAGGCGAGTGTTCGCTGGCGCTGGCGGGCGGCGCGGCGCTGATGCTGACGCCGACGCCGTTCATCGAGTTCAGCCGCTTGCGCGGGCTGGCCGCGGATGGCCGCTGCAAGAGCTTCTCGGCCGGCGCGGACGGCGTGGGCTGGTCCGAGGGGTGTGGGATGCTCGTGCTCGAGCGCCTGTCGGATGCGCGCCGCCACGGCCACCCGGTGCTCGCGATCCTCCGCGGGTCGGCGGTCAACCAAGACGGGCGCAGCAACGGCTTCAGCGCGCCCAACGGTCCGGCGCAAGAGGCGGTCCTGCGCGACGCCCTCGCGCAAGCAGGCGTGCGACCCAGCGACGTGCAGTACGTCGAGTGCCACGGCACCGGCACCAAGCTCGGCGATCCCATCGAAGTGCGAGCGCTCGGAAACGTGCTCGGCGAAGGCCGCAGCGCCGACCTCGTGATCGGCTCGGTCAAGAGCAACCTCGGGCACACGCAAGCCGCCGCGGGCGCCGCCGGGCTGATCAAGGTCGTGCTCTCGCTGCAGCATCAGCGCATCCCCAAGCACCTGCACTTCGACGCGCCGAGTCCCCACATCCCGTGGGCCGAGCTGCCGCTGAAGGTGGCCTCGGAGCCGATCGCGTGGCGTCCCAACGGCGCGCCACGCATCGCCGGCGTCAGCAGCTTCGGCGTCAGCGGCACCAACGCCCACGTCATCGTCGAAGAGGCGCCTCACGAGCCCCACCTCGAAGCCCGCGTCGCGGAGGGGACGCGCGCGCAGCTCGTCGTGGTGTCGGGGAGGAGCGAGCGAGCGGTCACCGCGGCGATGCGCCGGCTCGCGGACCATCTCGATGCGCACCCTGCGCAGACGCTGCGCGAGGTCGCCCACAGCCTGGCGGTTTCGCGCAGCCAACATGAGCACCGCGCGGCGGCCGTGGTCGAGACGCGCGACGAGCTCGTGCAGCTGCTGCGCAACCCGGACGAACGGCTCACGCGCGGCGTCGCCACGCGACAGGCACCGCGCGTGGTATTCGTGTATCCCGGCCAGGGTTCGCAATGGCTCGGGATGGGGCGCGAGCTCCTGCAGCAAGAGCCCGCGTTCCGCGCCGCCATGGAGGCCTGCGACGCGGCCATCGAGCGCGAAACGGGCTGGTCGCTGCTCGCCGAGCTCGCGCGCGATGAACCTGGGTGGCTCGATTCCGTCGACCGCGTGCAGCCCATGCTGTTCGCGGTCCACGTCTCGCTGAGCGCGCTGTGGCGCTCCTGGGGCGTCGCGCCGAGCGCCGTGGTCGGCCATAGCCAGGGCGAGATCGCCGCGGCGTACGAAGCCGGCGCGCTGACCCTCGAACAAGCCGCCGCCGTGATCTGCCGCCGCAGCGAGCTGCTCACGCGGATCGCGGGCGAAGGCGAGATGGCCATGGTCCAGCTCTCGCTCGCGGACGCGCGCCGGGCGATCGCCGGCCGCGAACATGCGTTGAGCATCGCCGCCGTGAACAGTCCGCGTTCCACCATCCTCTCCGGAGCGCCCAGCGCGCTGGCCGCGGTGTTGAACGAGCTCCAGGCGCAAGGCGTCTTCTGCCGACGCATTCGCTCCAATATCGCCAGCCACAGCCCACAAGTCGATGCGCTCCTGCCCGCGCTGATCGAAGCGCTCGCGGACGTCGCGAGCGCCGCGCCCCGCTTGTGCATGCGCTCGACGGTGACCGGCGAGGATGTGCTCCCAGGCCAGCTCGATGCCGCCTATTGGGCGCGGAATCTGCGCCAGCCCGTGCGCTTCGCCGACGCGCTCACGTCGCTGATGGAAGAGGGCCCATGCGTCTTCATCGAGATCAGCGCCCATCCCGTACTCGGCGCGGCCATGGAAGAGCTGCGAGACATGAGCGACGACGCGCTGATCCTGGGCTCGCTGGTGCGCGACGAACCCGAGCGGCGCGCGCTGCTCGGTTCGCTCGCGGCGCTGTACCTGCGCGGGTGGTGGCAGGACATGGCGAAGGTCTGCGACGGCGAACGCGTGGTCGAGCTGCCCACCTATCCCTGGCAACGTCAGCGCTACTGGATCGAGTCCACGCGCGTCGAAGCGAGCACCGCGCAGGTCAGCACGCTGTACGAGGTCGCTTGGCGACAAAAGGCGCGGGCCGATGCAGGCGCGCGCGGCAGCGGCCGCTGGCTCCTGGTCGGAGGCGGCGACGTCGCCCAGGCCTTGGCAACGCGGCTCGAGGCCCGCGGCGCGGCGTGCACGTGCGTCGCCACGCCAGACGCCCTGCCCCTCGAGCGAGCCTCGCGAGACGCGCTCCACGTCGTCCACTTCGCGAGCCCGTCGCCGCCGGCGTTGAACCTCTGCGAGCTCGCGCCCGCGAGAGTGCTCGGCCTCGAGGGCGCGCTGTCGCTGCTGCACACGCTCGCGGACCAGCGCGCGCGGGTGTTCTTTGTCACGCGCGGCGCGCTCGCCGTAACTGCCGGCGACGGCCCGATCGCCGTCGAGCAAGCGCCGCTTTGGGGGTTCGTGCGCGTCGCGGCGCTGGAAAGCGCCAGCGCCTGCACGTTGCTCGACTTGCCCACAGAGCCCACGGCCCGCGATCTCGATGCGCTCGCTGACGAGCTCGCCGCGCAGGACGGCGAAGATCAGGTCGCGCTGCGCGGCGACGCACGTCACGTCGCGCGGCTCGTGCGCCATCGCTTGCCGGACGCGCTCGATCCGTGGCGCACCGAAGGCACCTGGCTCATCACAGGCGGGCTCGGCGCGCTCGGCCAACACACGGCGCGCTGGCTGCGCGCGCGCGGCGCGCAGCACTTGGTCCTGCTCGGCCGGCGCGGCCTCGACACGCCGGGCGCGCAGGACGCGGTCGCGCAGCTCGAAGCCGCCGGGGCCAAGGTGCGCGTATGCGCCGCCGACGTCGCCAGCGAACGCGAGCTCACGGCCGTGTTGCAAGCCTGCGAGCGCGAGCTCCCGCCGCTGCAAGGGATCGTTCACGCGGCGGGCGTGAGCACCGTCAAAGCGCTCCGCGATCTCACGCGCGAGGACCTCGCGGCGACGCTCGCCCCGAAGGTCGAGGGCGCATGGCTGCTTCATCGATTGACCGAGCACCTGCCGCTGCGCGCGTTTCTCTGCTTCTCGTCCGGCACCTCGGTGTGGGGCTCAGCCGGCTTGGCCGCCTACGGCGCCGCCAACGCCTTCCTCGACGCGCTGGTGCACGAGCGCCGCCGCTTGGGCCTCCCCGCGCTGAGCATCAACTTCGGACCCTGGTCGGGCGCGGGCATGATCTCGCAGGAGGAGCAGCGCCACCTCGAAGGTATCGGGCTGCGCGCGATGCCGCCTGCCACCCTCCTACATCGCGTCGGGCAGCTGCTCGCCAGTGGTGCGACGCAAGCGGCGCTGGCCGACTTCGATTGGGCGCGCTTTCGCGAGATCTACGAGGCGCGTCGCGCCCGACCGTTCCTGGCCGAGATCGAGCGGCCGCACGATGACGCGGCGCTCGGCGACGCCCCGCGTGCGCATGCGCTGCACGCACAGCTCGCCGCGCTCGAGCCGAAGCAGCGACGGCGCGCGGTGCACGACATGGTTCGCATGCAGGTGGCCGCGGCGCTGGGGATCGAGCCCAAGGAACCGCTCGATACCCCGCCGCCCCACCAGGAGCTATGCCGCCGTTAGATAGCCCCCGTCAATGAGCGGAACCGGCTCAAGG
>CAZYWR010001430.1:0-11723 GCA_964651185.1 uncultured Polyangiales bacterium | reverse complement strand
CCTGCACTGCTGCGACGTGATCTACGCCGACGGCCCCATCTCACCTGAGAAAACCGTTGGCGACGCAAGGTGCGGAGCCTGAGACGCGCGGCCAGGACCGCCACTTCGACGTCGAAATCGCGCACACTCTCGACCCCGAAGTGGCCGGCTTTAAGCCGGGTCTGACGAGCATTCCCGCTCCCGGATTTGACGAAGGTCCGTGCGCCACGGATCCTCGCCCCGACGACGCGGGCTGCACCTGGACTATCGTGGCGCGAGTCCGGCAGCTCTTTAGACCCAATGCAGCGCGCGTGACCTGCCAAAGCGAAGGCATGACGAGCGTCCTGGACTACGATCCCAGCTGTACGGCGGCCGCTGCTTGGCACTACGCCGATCCGCAAAGTGCTAATGAGGTCGTACTCCGCGAAGCAACATGCGCCCTGCTCAAAGAGCGAGGCGCGACCTCCGTGCAGCTCGAGTATCCCTGCGAGTACCCGGACATTTGAAGGCGCGTTGTGCGATCGCTTCCCCCGACCTAACGGACAAGCCATCGCTAGAACGCTCAGCGGAAGATGGAGGCGGGCTTCCCGAGCACCTTCAGACCGAGCGTGGGATGTTCGACGATGACGCGGCCGTAGATGGTAAGGTCGGAGCTCGAGTTGTAGGAGCCTGAGTAGGACATGCTGAAGCCGTTGTCGTCGCTCATGGCGTTGGCGAGGTTGTTGTCGTCCCATGCCCAGCCGAGCCAGCTCAACCCGTACGTCTCCGCCATTTGCATCACGCGCTCCGGCTTGATGTTGGTGGGCGACGCGCCGATGTCCCGACCCGGGCCGAACTCGCCGAGCATCACCACGAGGCCGGTCGCGGCGAGTGCCTTCACCTGGGTTTCGAGGTCGGGTTGGTTGCCCCAGGTGCCGGGTGCGCCGCCCGCGACGTCTTGGTATCCGCCGTAGATGTGCTGGTCGAAGACGACGTTCTTCTCGGGGTCCGCGTTGAACACGGCCTGACCCCACTTGACGATCGAGTTGGGATCCTGTCCGCAGCCGCCCGCCGTGATCCAGAGGGTCGCGTGATAGCCGGCAGCGCGCAGCCGCTTGATCGCCGTGATGTACTGGTCGCGCCACACGGTGCCGTCTCCGCCGGGTCCCCACTCGTTCGCGATATTGAGGATCATGTACTTCTCGAGCTGCGTCCAGGTCGCGGCCTGGGCCACCCAGGTGTCGACGATGGCCGTCAGAGCAGACGGGTCTTCCTTACAGGTTGCATCCCAGTTGCCCGGGATGACCACGTGCCGCTTGGCGACCGTGCCTGCGCTGCCGGTCGAGCCTTGCAGGAGCGCGAGGTTGTCGGAGGGACGACGATTGAAGTCGATCGTCCAGCGCGTCGCGTTGGCGTTCGCGTTGCTCAGGCCCAGCGACATGACGTCCCAGTGGACCTTGTTGACGCCGCGAATGCGGAGCTCGTTCCCGTTGGCGTCGTAGAGCTTGCCGTTCAGCACGAAGAAGCCGGTGCCGAGGTTGTAGCTGGGCCGCTGCGCGACGCCGTTGCTGGGGACCGGCGCGGGCGCGGGAGTCGGCGCGGGTGTGGTCGGCGCGGACGTGGTCGGCTGCGTCGAGCTCGTGTCGACCGACTCGAGTGCGCAGGTCTTGTCGAGCGCGCCCACGTTCGGGTCGCTGCCGAAGGCGTCGTTGCGGCAAGGCGTGCCGTTGGTGAACGTCTTGAAGAGGTAGTGGCCCTCGTCGCCGTAGCGCACGACGCGCGTGCCCGTGAACGAGCAAGTGGCCCACTCCTTCGCGCACTGTTGGTATGTCGTCGCGGTCGAGGTTGTAGTTGTGGTCGGGGTCGTGGTGGCGGTCGTCGTGCCCGATTCGATCGCGCACGACTTGGTTACGCCCGGGTGTGGGTCGCTGCCGAAGGCGTCGTTGCGGCAAGGCGTGCCGTTGGTGAACGTCTTGTAGAGGTAATGTCCGTCGTCGCCGTAGCGCACGACGTGCGTGCCCGTGAATGAGCACGTGTTCCACTCGTCCGCACACTTCGTGTAAGTCGCCGTCGACTGCGCGTGCGCTGGCTGGGCGTACAAAATCGCCGCCGCGCCGAGGCCCACGCTGAGCCCTGCCAAGACCGAAACCTGAGCGACCTGACTTCTGATTCGTTTCACAACTTCTCCCATGCATCCGCACGCGCACGCCGACGCCCGAAGCGTCCACCCGCAGCGCCTCGAATCCTTGCCGTTGATAGAGGGTTACTAAGCAAGCGGCGCGAGGAAGACGGCGCCGCGTCGTTGTGCACCGTATGTGCCGTCGGATCGCTGATCGAGTTCACCTCGCGCAAACGAGCGACGACGTTTTGTCGGACCACCAGGCCTCGCCACGCACGAGCAACGTGCATGCCCGCAGCGCTGTGCACAGGGGCGAACTCGCGCACTGCGACGCGTGGACGCACGGGATGCTGTCGGGCGTTGCCAGCGATCGGTCAGCAGGCCTACGCGGGCGCGCGGTGCGCTCGTTTGGGCGCCCATGAAATGCGCGTGCTTGCCAGGTTAAGCCGGCGGAATGGGCGCGGCTTTGCGTGTCGAATCGCGCACGATGCGCCGAAGGCAGCGTGGCTGCCGCATGTAGGAGCCTGACGGCTCGCGATCGCCGGGTGTACGCGAGGCGGGCAGCCGTCACATCGGGCGCTCCGCCATGCTGCGCCCAACCGGAGCGGCTGCGGATCAGGCTCGTGAAGCCGTGGTCGTGGGGGCCGCTGGGGTCTTTCTGCCGCTCCAAGACGATCTGATCGAAGTCGCTCGGCGCGGGGGAGAAACGCGGAGTGGACTCGTAGACAGCATATCGGCGAAACGGCCGATCCGCATCAGACCAAGCGAGAGCCGGGAGGTGGGGTGTTCCTCCCGAGCGCTCGCGAGAGGGTGGGGCGATGATTACGACGACAACCAATGAAGTCGTGTTGCACCGCGCACATACGGCGACGAGTGTGATCGATGAGGCGACCGAACTGTTGGAGCGGCGCGCGTTCGACGCAGCCGTGAAGCTCTTGCAGGGAGAACTCGAACGAGCGCCGTCCGCGCAGCTAGAAGGCTTGCTCGGTACTGCTTACTTCCTCGCTGAGAGTTACCAATTGGCGGTGACACACCTGACCTCGGCGCTGGCGACGGAACCCGATCGAGCCGAGTGGCGCGCCAAGCTGACGCTTGCGAGCGAGAACTTAGCCGCGCGCGTCGCCGTCGAGTTTCCGCCCGTCGAAGCGTTCCAAGCTTCCGAGTTGCTCGCCGCGCCGCGCCTCGATCCCGAGGCGATTCCGGCTGCGCCGAACGCGAACGCGACGTCGTCACCGTGGCGGGGCTTGCTCGATATCGTGGCGCGCGTGAGCGGTTCGCTCGCCACTGATGCGCTCCACGCGGCCGCCCAGGTCGCCGATACGCTCGATCGTTCGAACGAGGTATGGACGAATTGGTACCGTAAGCCACTCGTGGTCGGCATCGCGCTGCTCGGCGCCACGCGCGATCGACTCAACCGTCACAATCTCGTCGATCCTTATCCCGAGGGCGAGCTGACCGCGTTTCAGTCTCACGGTCTCGTACCGCCGCCAGGCGTCGAGCACTTTCGTACGCCGGACGGAAGCTGGAACAACCTGAGCAATCCCAAAGAGGGAGCGGCAGGTGTTCGCTTTCCCCGCAACGTGGCGCTCTCCGCCGCTTGGTCTGAGTCCCGCCAGCAGCTGTTGACGCCGAATCCGGCCGAGATCAGCCACGTCTTACTGTCGCGCGGATCGGAGGGGATGAAGGAAGTGCCCTTCCTGAATATGATCGCGGCGTGCTGGATTCAGTTCATGGTCCACGACTGGGTCAGCCATCGAACCAGCTACGACGGCGGCGTTCACGAGATTCCGCTGCCTGCAGACCACCCGGCGCGCCGGCTCTTTCATCAGACGAAGCTCATCGTCCCCAAGACCATGGCCGACCCCACGCGCTCGACCAAAGATCGTGGTCTGCCGCTGACGACCATCAACGAGGTGACTAGCTGGTGGGACGGCTCTCAGATCTACGGGAGCGACTTCAAGAGCGCGGCGAGCCTGCGCGCGTTCCAGGATGGCAAGCTCACGCTCGACGCGCGCGGCCATCTGCCCATCGGCGAGGGCGGGATCGAGCGCACCGGCTACAGCCGCAACTGGTGGCTCGGCTTAGCCATGCTGCACACGCTCTTCGTGCGGGAGCACAACGCCATCTGCGACATGCTCAAGCGGCGCTATCCGGCGTGGGAAGACAACCGCCTGTACAACGTGGCGCGGCTGATCAACGCCGCGATCATGGCGAAGATCCACACCGTCGAGTGGACCCCGGCGATCCTCCCGAATCATGGTTTGTACTTGGCCATGAACGCAAACTGGTACGGCTTCGCGGAGATGGCCCTGCACCCGCGCGATCGCAAGGTGCTGCGCACGTTCAAGATCCGCAGCCCGGAGGTGGGCGGGCTCGTGGGCAACTCGACGGACAAGCATGGAAGGCCATACGGTCTGAGCGAGGAGTTCACGGAAGTCTACCGCCTTCACGAGCTCCTCCCCGACGAGCTCATCCTGCGCTCTCGACGCGACGGCACCCAGCTCGAGGTGCTGCCGTTGGCCGGCACGCGCCAGGTCGCGGCGCACGAGATCACCGATCGCATTTCGTTCGAGGATCTCTTCTATTCGTTCGGCAACCAGCACCCCGGCCAGCTCGTGCTCAACAACTTCCCGCGCACGCTGCAGCAGCTGAGCATCCCCGGTAACCCCGTGTACGATATGGGTGCGGTCGACATCCTGCGCGCGCGCGAGCGCGGCGTGCCGCGCTACAACGAGTTCCGCCGGCAGTTCGGGCTCAAGCCGATCCGGCGCTTCGAAGACCTGACCACGGACCCCGCACAGCTCGCCGCGCTGAAGCGCGTCTACAACGACCACGTCGAGCTCATCGACATGCACGTAGGGTCAAGGGCGGAGAGCCAGCGACCGACCGGCTTCGGCTTTGGCGAGACGCTGTTTCAGGTCTTCATCCTGAACGCGAGCCGGCGGCTGCAGGCCGATCGCTTCTTCACCGAGAGCTACAACGCCGCCACCTACACGCCGGAGGGGCTGCAGTGGATCGACGACACAGACATGAAGCACCTGCTGCTGCGCCACTTCCCTGAGCTCGCGGCGACGGGGCTGAGCAACGTCAAGAACGCTTTCGAGCCCTGGGACACGGGCGAACTCGCACCCGAACGCCATCCGCTGCGGGCGTTCTCATGAGCCACGCGCGAAGCGGCGCGCCGCGCGTGCGCCTGCGCAACTTGCGCGAGGGGCTCGAATATCTCGGCCGGCTCGGGCCCGTCAGCGGACGTGCCGCCGAAGAACCATGGACCTTCCCTCAGGTGCTCGTGCACTGCGCGCAGTCGATCGAGTATTCGTTGACGGGCTATCCCAAGCCGCGTAACGCATTGGTCCAGGCGACCGTGGGGCGAATGGCCAAACACCACTTCCTCGGGCGCGGCGCGCTCTCGCACGATCGAACGGCGCCCATCCCCGGCGCGCCCGAGATCCCGGCCCACGTCACACGCGCGGAGGCGCTGGCCCGGCTCACGCGCGCCGTCGATCAGTTCGAAGCGTTCGCTGGGCCGTACGCGCCACACTTCACGTTCGGCAGCGCGAGCAAGGCCGAGTACGAGCTGCTCCACGCGTTTCACCTGGCCGACCACTTGTCGGCGTTTCCTGCCGCAGCGGAGAGTCAGCATGTCCAAGCATGAACCACGAACGCCGGCCGGCCCCAGCGCGCCCCGTGCGGGCACGGGCTGGGTCGATCAGGCGGAGAGCGCGGAGACCTTGGCCGCGTTTGCCGACCGAGTCGGCGCGCAACAACGCAAGATCGCCCAGGGCCGGCCCGAGCTGCATGGCTGCATCGGACGCGGGCAGCACCAAAAGCAGCTGCTCGGGGCGTTTGGGATGCTCCACGTCGACCCCGACGTCCCCGAGGTGCGGCTCGGGCCGTTCGCCCGCGCCGCGCACTACCGGGTCGCGTGCCGGATCTCGAACGGCCAGCCGTGCCCGGAGCGCGATCAGGCGCCAGACGTACGCGGCATCGCGCTGAAGTTCTTTACGGCTGAGGGGCGTGAGACCGATCTCGTGATGACCAACGAGGGCGGCCGCTCCCACGCGCGCAACGCCGCGCAGTTCACGGACGTGGCGGATATCCTGGCCGCGCTGCAACTGCGCCGTGGGGCGCTCGAGGCGCTGAAGGAATTCACGGCAGACATGCTGCACGGAAGCCTGGGACCGATCGAGGCGGCGCGCGTCGTGGCGATCCTCGGCAAGGAGACGTTGCTGCGCAGCGTGGAGAGCATGGCGACCGAGCATTACTGGGGATCGGTGGTCAGGCTCGGGGACTTGGCGCTCAAATATTCGGCCCATCCTCACACATCGACGCGGCCCGGCGCGTTCGCCGATCGCAAACAGCCGGACTACCTGCGCGAAGACTTGCTGCACAGGCTGGCGGAAGAGCCCTTACGCTTCGAGATCGCCCTCCAGCTGTTCGCGGACGAAGAGAGCACGCCCGTCCACGACGCGTCGGTGGCCTGGAAGTCGCCGCTGGTGCGCGTGGGGCTGCTCGAGATCCCAGCGCGACCGGCCGAGGATGACGAGCGGTTGATCGACCGCATGGCGTTCAATCCGGGCAACGGCTTCGAGCCGCTCGGCATCACACACGCGCGCAAGGTCGCGTACGCGGCCAGCGCCAAGAATCGCGGCGCGCTGACTACGGACGAGATTCGGCGTTACTTCGTCTAACTGGGAGCTCATGATGACCAACACCGAGAAGCCGCGGAGTCCGGACGCCGTACGCCCCAGAGTCAGCGACGCCGAGTGGCGAACGCGCGTCGACTTGGCCGCCTGCTATCGGCTCACGGCGCTGTACCACTGGGACGACGTGATCTTCACGCATATCTCGGCGCGCGTGCCCGGACCAGAGCATCACTTCTTGATCAACCCTTACGGCATGCTGTTCGACGAGATCACGGCCTCCAGCCTGGTGAAGATCGATCTCCGGGGCAACAAAGTCCTCGACAGTCCGTACGACGTCAACCCCGCCGGGTTCAACATCCATAGCGCGATCCACGAACACCGCGAGGACGCGCGCTGTGTCTTGCACGTCCACAGCGTCCACGGCGTGGCCGTCTCGGCGCAGCGGGACGGCGTGCTGCCCATCTCCCAGCAGTCCATCTTCGTGCTCTCGTCGCTCGCGTATCACGACTACGAAGGGGTCGCGCTGCGCGAAGAAGAGAAGCCGCGCCTCGTACGCGATCTCGGCGATCGGCATTTCTTCATGCTGCGCAACCACGGCCTGATAAGCGTCGCGGACAACATCCCCGACGCGTTCATCTTCATGTACCTGTTCGAAGCCGCCTGCTCGATCCAAGTGCGCGCCCAAGCCGGCGGTGTACCGCTCGTCCCGATCGATCCGCGCATCGTCGCCGGCGCCCAGTCGCAGGCCAAGCAAGTGACGCGCGAGGCAGGCGGCGCGCTGGCCTGGCCCGGCCTGCTACGCCGGCTCGACCGCATCGATCCGAGCTACAGCACCTGAGGCGGTAGTCGGGCTGGTACTTCACGGTCTTCAAGCAGGCCTCCAAGACGGATTGTCGTTGCGACGCTGCACCACGCGGTCTGCGACAGCAGCGATGCCGAAGCGACGGACTGCCCTCAGGAATGGAGGCGCGCCGCGCTTTTCTCAGATTCGATAACGGTCCCGAGTTCGTTTCGACTGCCATCCTCCGCTGGCTAACGTGGCGTGCCGCAGGCCGCTATGACGCGTCGTCCGCTTTCCAGACGCCCGCGGGGTCGCTCGCGGCCAGGTAGCGCCGCACCTCTTGGGCGTTCTCGAGCACGATCTGTCGCGCTTTGGGGCTTCCTTCCTGCGTGTCGAGGCGGAGGTTGCGCAGGGCGTAGAGCAGAAGTGCTTGGCGACACCGGAGCTCGAGGCGGCCTCGGGTCATCCCGTAGTCGAGCTCGATCGCCCGTCGATGGCCCGCGCTCAGCTGTGGATGGGGGATCAGCGTGAGCTTGACCATCGTATTCCAATGGACGTCGTCCGCTCCGCTTCGCTCGCGGGGCGCGGTCCCCTGCACTTTGATCACGCGTGCGATCACGAAATCGCGGAACGACGCGCGCTCGTGGCACCAGGCGCGCACGTGCCAGCGGTGGCCGTCGTGGGCGAAGGCGTGCGGCGAGATGGTGCGGGCCGCCGGCTCCTCTCTGCTCAGAGACTGATACACGACGCGTAGCGCCGTGCCCTCGCGCAACGCGCGCTGCAAGGCGACGACCACCCCTAGGTTCACGCGGCGACTCGGGTTCGGAACGACGTCGACGCTCGGCGCGAATCCGAGGATTCCCGCGACCCCTTCGCCTTCCCGCTTGGCGTGCGACAAGAGCTCCCGCAAGAACCGCTCGGCGCTGCTCGCGGCGAACATGGCCCTGAATGCGCGCGTCGCGCGGTACGTGCGGGCGCTGCGATCGTATTCGAGGTTGTCGGGGGCGAGCTCGCTGTAGCGCGCGATGTCGAGCGATGCCTGAGGCACGGAGATGCCGAAGAAGTCGGTCAAGTCGCTGCGGTTGAGCGCGCCATCCCAGCGCAGGCGGAAGTCGATGAACTCGAGGCGACGCTCTTGCGTCCAGCGCCCAGTCGCCGTCTCCGTGACCGCTGTCGTCGGCATGCCCTCCTCTTAGCGCGAATAATTACTAGACGCATCTAAAAATTAGTCGTATGAAGCTGGCATCTCCTCCCCGCCCGAGCGAGGCACGGCTCATGAACGCTCCGCGTGGCGTCTCCGCCCTACGAACTCTCCGGCACCAGCCCACGTGGCGCCTGCTCGCCGCCGACAAGGCGCCCGCCGTGATCGCGATGCTTCAGGAGCTCTTGCTCGTCGCCGAAAAAACGCTCCCCGCCTCGGTGCTGGTGGAACGGGTCGGACGGATGCTCGAAGCGGTGCGGGCGCACGATGACATGCCCCAACCCGCGCAGGCTTACATCGCGGACTGGCTTTCGCAGGGCTGGCTGACGCGCCGGCTCGCGGCGGGAGCCAGCGAAGAAGAGTACGAGCTGAGCAGCGAGGCGCAGCTCGCGATTCGCTTCGTCACGGGCCTCGGAGAGCGGCGGGCGCTCGCCACCGAGAGTCGCCTCGCGGTCGTGTTGCAGCAGCTCGCGCGCCTCGCCGACGAGACTGACACCAACCCCGACTCTCGGCTCGCGGCGCTCACAGCCGAGCGCGCGCGCATCGACCGCGAGATCGAGCTCCTGCGGAGGCGCGGCGTGCAGCCCATCTCGAACGAGCGAGCCGTCGAGCGCGCGCGCGAGATCATCGCGCTCACGGACGAGTTGGCCGCAGATTTCCGGCGTGTCCGCGATGACTTCGACCAACTGAATCGCCGCTTGCGTGAGGACCTGGTCGACCATCAGGGCAACCGCGGCGATGTTCTGCAGTCGCTCTTTGCCGGGGTCGATCTGATCGGCGAGAGCTCCGCCGGCAAAACCTTTTCGGGGTTCTGGCGCCTGCTGACGGATCCGCAGCAATCAGAGATTCTGCGCGACGCGCTCAATGCCATCGCGAATCGGCCGTTCCTCGCGCAGCTGACGCGCCGCGAGCGCAAGTTCTTGCTCAACATCACCGGGCTGCTCGCCGATGAAGGCGGTAAGGTGCACGAAGTTCTGCAGAATCTGGCGCGCAGCTTGCGGAGCTTCGTGCAGAGTCGCGAGTATCTCGAGCAGCGGCGGCTGCATGCGCTCCTGCAGCGCGCGACCCAGGCCGCGTTCGCCGCGCGGCGCGCGGTGCGCCCCGCCGAAGAGCTCGATTACGAGCTGACTCTGACCAGCAGCCGGGTGCGCTCGCCGGCGCAGCTCGCCCTCTACGATCCCGCCGAGCGCATCGGCGACACGGACATGCGCGCGTCGGAGCCGACGGAGCTCGGCCTGGCGGAGGTCAGCGAGCTGCTCAAACACTCCGAGATCGACTTCCGCGCGCTACGGCGCAACGTGCGCGCGCTGCTCGCGGATAAGCCCCGCGCGACCATCGCGGAGCTGCTCGCGCGCTTCCCGGCCGAGCAGGGCCTCGGGAGCGTGGTGGGCTACGTCGCGATCGGGGCGAAGGACGGCGTGGTCACCGAGCAGGTCGAGTCCGTCCATTGGAGCGGGCGTGACGGTGTGACGCGCTACGCGAGAATCCCGTTCATCTACTTCGAGAGGGGGCGCTTTCATGAGCTCTTGGACTGAACCAGCGACCGTCGCCGCGAGCGCCGCGGAAGACGCGCCGGCCGGGGCGATCTTTGCCGGCGATACCGGCGCGCTACCGGTCGAGACGAGGCGCGTAATCACGCAACTCTTGGTGGGACCGTCGCTCGATGGGCAGCGCCATACCAAGCTGTGGCCCGTGTTACTGCGCGACGAGCGCGCGATCCGCTCGCGCCTGCACGAGCTCTTCCTCGAGCTGGTGATCGACTCCGACCAGCAGGTCGCCTTCACGCGCCAGGTGGCCGCCGACGACGTCGACTTACCGATCCTGCTGCGCAAGGCCATGCTCACCTTCATCCAATCGGCGCTCATCCTGTACCTGCGCGAGCGGCTCATCCAGGCCGAGACGCGCGGTGAGCGCGCGGTGCTCTCGCGCGAAGAGATGGTCGAGCACCTCGCGGCGTTCGATGACGACACGAACCGTGACCAGGCCCGCTTCGCGAGGCAGGCCAGCGCCGCGGTCGAGCGCGCGAAGGAGCTCAGCTTGCTGCGCAAATTGCGCGGCAGCGACGAACGCTACGAGGTCTCGCCGACGCTGAAGCTCCTGTTTCGAGCCGAAGAGATCCAGGCGCTGACGCAGGTGTACGTGCGCCTCAGCGACTCCGGCCGCGCCGGCAGCGACCACAGACACGGCGAGAGCGCGGAGGACGAGCCGTGATGAGCGAAGTCGCTAGCTTTCCAGAGGAAGACGGCCGGCCAGAGCAGTTCCGGCTGGCCCGCATTCAGACCTTCAATTGGGGCACGTTTTCGGGCGTCCACGACGTCCACATTCCCGCGCGCGGCTACCTGTTCGTCGGGCCCTCGGGGTCTGGCAAATCGACGATCCTCGACGCGCACGCCGCGCTGCTCACGCCGCCCAAGTGGGTCGACTTCAACGTCGCTGCGCGGGAGGCCGAGCGCGTCGGCAAGGACCGCAATCTGCTGAGCTACGTGCGCGGTGCGTGGGCCCAGCAGACCGAGACGAACGGCGAGTATGGCGTGCAGTATCTGCGGCGCGGCACGACGTGGTCCGCCATCGCGGAGACGTATCGAGACGCGCGCGGGCGCTCGGTCGTGCTCGCGCAGGTGCTCTGGGTGCGCGGCAACAGCGCCGCGCCGGCGGACGTGAAGCGCCTGTATTTACTGCTGCAGCGTGAGTTCGACGTGCGCGAGCTCGAGTTCTTCCCCAAAGCTGACTTCGAGGTGCGCCGCTTCAAGCAGGAGCTCCCGGATGCTTGGATCAAGGACGAGTTCAGCGCCTACCAGGAGCGCTTCCGGGGGCTGCTCGGCATCGAGAGCGAGCGCGCGCTCCGCCTGTTGCACAAGACGCAGTCGGCCAAGAACCTCGGCGATCTGAACGTGTTCCTACGCGACTTCATGCTCGACAGCCCGGAGACGTTCGCCGCCGCCGATCGGCTGGTGAACGAGTTCGGTGAGCTCGACGGCGCGCACCGCGCGGTGGTCACCGCGCGCGAGCAGATCCAGA
>CAZYWR010001429.1:0-3476 GCA_964651185.1 uncultured Polyangiales bacterium | reverse complement strand
AGCTGAAGAAGGTGACCGAGCAGCACTTCAGCGAAGCCACCGACAGCCCGAAGCGCGCGCGCGAGCTGCTCGAGGGCGGCGGACTGAACCGCGATCCCTTGCCGCGCTTCGACGCCTTTCGCGCGCTCGGAGCCATCTCGGCCGCGGTGCCGGTGTCGATCACGCACGACACGCGCCGGCTCGAGATCACGATCGACGAGGGCGGTCAGACCGGCGAGTTCGCGATCCAGGGGCAGCTGCCCGATCTGGCGGCGCGCGACGTGGTGGCCGAGGCGCTCGACGCGCACGACTGCATCGAGCAGCTCGAGCGCGGCAAGACCTCGAGCGTGCCGGGGCAGGACCGCAAGAACTACACGCTGGAGGGCGTGATCGCCTGCCCGGGAGCGAAACGCACGAAGGCCGGGGCGAAGCAGCGCGCAAAGTGAGGGGCGATGGCTGAGTGGGTCGACAGCATAAGGCAGAGCTGGGACAACCTATCCGACCGAGAGCGGCGCCTGCTTTCGGCGATGGGCGCGGTGTTCCTGACGCTCATCGTGTTCGCGGTGGTGTGGACGACGACGTCGGCGCTCGCCGAGGTGGAAGAAGAGCGCGACGCCATCCGGCGCGTGCTCGCGGACATCGATCGTTCCGCCGAGCTCCTGGCCAAGCGCGACGCCGAACGGCGCGCGGTGGAGCAGCGCTACCGCAACAAGGCCCCGGCGCTCGGCGCGTTCATCGAGAGCCGCGCCAAGGAGGAGGGGATCGAGGTGCGGCAGGTGTCCGAGGAGCCCGAGAAGGTCATCAACGGCTACCGGCGCCAGAGTGTGCGCGCGAGCTTCTCGAACGTGGCGCTGCGGCCGATCGTGCACCTGCTGACGAGCATCGCCGAACAGCCTTCGGCCGTCGCCGTGGAGCGCCTGCTGATCGAGCACTACGCGAGCGGCGACTCGTACAAGGTCGACGTGGGGCTGTCGTCGTACGAGCCGCCCAAGCCGAAGTCCAGCGGGGGCAAGCCGTGACGCGCGAGCGCATCCTTACTCTGCTCGGCTACAACACGTTCTTCTGGGTGGCGTTTTGGCTCTTCGCGTACTGGACCTTCCCTTACGAGCGACTCGCCGCCTATCTGATGGACAAGGTCAACGAGCGCAGCGGGGGTTACACGCTCGAGATCGGATCGGTGTCGCCGTACTGGCTCACCGGAGTCGAGTTCGAAAACGTCAGGCTACGCAAGGGGGCGGCGGACGCGCCGGCGCCCACGTCGGCGAGCCAAGGCGCGGCGGCCCGGGCGGACGGCGCGATCAAAGTGGCGAGCGCGCACGCGCGGCTCGGGCTCTTCGCGCTGCTCACCGGCGGACGCTCCGTGAGCTTCGGAGCCGACTTGGGGCAAGGCGGGATCGATGGCTCCTATCGCGAAGACGGAGTGGAGAGGCAACTCGTGGCCGATCTGTCCAAGGTGGATTTGGGCAAGCTGGGCGTGCTCGAGTCGCTCGTCTCGTTACCGATGAAGGGCTCGCTCACTGGACAGATCGATCTGACGATGGGCAAAGAGCCCACGAAGACCTCGGGTCAAGTGCAGTTGACCATCCAAAAGCTGACCATCGGTGATGGCAAGGCCAAGCTCAAGGTGGGCACCATGGGCGGCCTCACGGTGGAGCCGATCTCGGCCGGCGACGTCCAGCTCGACCTGGACGTCAAGAACGGCGTCGGCAACGTGCGCAAGCTGAGCGCGAGCGGTCCGGACCTCAAGCTCGAAGGGAGCGGCGAGGTGCGTTTTGCGCAGCCGGTGGCGCGCTCGCGCATCAACATCCTCCTGCGCCTCGCCTTCACGGACGCGTACAAGAACAAGAGCCCGCGCACCCAGGCGATGTTTTCGCTGCTGGAAGGCTCGAGCGCGCCGCAGATCGCCGCCGCCAAGAGCGGCAACGGTTATCAGTTCCGGCTGAGCGGACTGTTGAGCTCAGCGCACGCGCTGCCGGCGGGCGATCGCAGCGCGAGCACCCCGAACGTGCCACTGCCCCCGCCCCCACCCGCAGGCGACGACGAAGACTGAGCGCGCGCCGGCACAGCCAGATGCCAGGATTCGACCACGTCGGCCGCTCCTCGAGTCTTGTCGCGCGATGGGTTCTCGGCGCGCAAGACGCCACCCGCCGTCCGTCCGCCGTCCATCCGCGGCGTCGAACGTTCGACAATCGCGGCCGCTCATCTAGAGTGGACGATTGCGACATGGCGAAGAAGCGGCCACCAGCAGCCCACGAGCAGACTGACAAGCTGCACGAAGAAGGCGCCCCGCAGGGGCCCCGGTCGGCGCCCCCGCGAGCACGCGCGCGAAGGCAGGGCGCCCCGCCGCACGAAGAGCGCGCCGCGGCGCCGGAACGCGAGCACGCGAACGCACGTGCGCAGGAGGTCGAGGCGGCCGGGTCATCAGGCGCCGACGGCGCCGACGGCGAGGCCGAGCCTGGGAGCGAATCAGAAGAAGCAGACGGGCTCGAGGCCGAGCTGGTCGACAGCGACGCCATCGAGCCCGAGATCGTCGACGACGTCGACTACGAGCTGCCGCCGCCGGCCGGCGATTCCACCTCGCTCGCCCGCTATGACGCCCTGCAGGCGTACATGCGCGACGTGCATCGCTACGCAGTGCTCGCGCCCGAGACGCAGCGCGATCTGGCCGTGCGCTACCGCGAGCACGGCGATCTCGATGCGGCGCGCCAGCTGGTCACCAGCAACCTGCGCCTGGTCGTCAAGATCGCCTACGACTATCGGCGCGCTTATCGCAACGTGATGGACCTGATCCAGGAGGGCAACATCGGCCTGATGCAGGCGGTCAAGAAGTACGATCCCTACAAAGGCGTGAAGCTCTCGAGCTATGCCGCCTGGTGGATCCGCGCCTATATCCTGCGGTTCATCCTCAACAACTGGCGGCTCGTCAAGCTCGGCACCACGCAGGCGCAGCGCAAGCTGTTCTTCAACTTGAGCAAGGAAAAGGCCCGGCTCTCCGCGCTCGGCATCGAGCCGACGGCCGAGACCATCGCCCAGAGCCTCGACGTCACCGTGGACGACGTCACCAGCATGGATCGCCGGCTTTCCGCCGGAGAGATGTCGCTCGATACGCCCGTGGCCGGCGACGACAGCAAGGGACAGAGCCGGGTCGACCTGCTGCCTGCGATCGGCATCCGCATCGACGAGCTCCTGGCCGACGAAGAGCTCGGCAAGATGCTGCACGACGAGCTGCACAGCTTTGGCCAGACGTTGAAGGGAAAGGAGCGCCAGATCTTCTACGAGCGGCTCTTGGCGGACGACCCGCGCACCCTGCAAGAGCTCGGCGCCGAGTTCGGCGTGAGCCGCGAGCGCGTGCGTCAGCTGGAAAAGCGCCTGCAAGGCAAGCTCCGCAAGTACCTCGAAGAGCAGCTGGGCGCCGAGGTGCTCGAGCCGTGAGCGGGCGGCTGTTCCTGGTCGCCACGCCGATCGGGAACCTCGAAGACATCACCTTGCGCGCGTTG
>CAZYWR010001428.1:0-5624 GCA_964651185.1 uncultured Polyangiales bacterium | reverse complement strand
TGCGCAGGACCATGCGGCGCGCTGAGACCGTTGCTGCGGCCGTCCTGATTGATCGCCGAACCGCGCAGGACGGCGAGCACTCGATGGCCATTGCGCTCGGCATCGGACAGCCGCTCGAGCACGAGCATGCCGCAGCCTTCCGCCCAGCTCGTGCCATCGGCTGCGGCCGAGAAGCTCTTGCAGCGCCCGTCAGGTGCGAGTGCGCGCAAGCGACTGAACTCCACGAACGAGGCGGGCGTCAGCATCAGCGCCACACCGCCGGCCAGCGCCGCGGAGCACTCGCCTCGACGCAGCGACTGGCAGGCCAGATGCACGGCCACCAATGACGACGAGCACGCCGTGTCCACTGTCATTGCGGGGCCGTGCAAGCCGAGCCAATAGCTAATACGCCCGGAGGCTACGCTCGCGTAATTTCCCAGGCCTACGTAGCCATCGAGCTCCTCGAGCCCGCGCGCCGCGAGCGCGGCGTACTCGTGGTACATCAACCCCACGAATACGCCCGTGGGGCTTCCGGCGAGCGCGTCAGGCGCGATCCCAGCTCGCTCGAGCGCTTCCACGCTGGTCTCCAGCAGCAGCCGGTGCTGCGGATCCATGTGCACCGCTTCGCGCGGTGAAATGCCGAAGAACGCAGGGTCGAAGCCGTCGATCTCCTGCAAGAAGCCGCCCGAGCGTGTCACCGCCTTTCCGGCGGCATCGGGGTCAGCGTCATAGATGGCATCGACATCCCAACGCTCGCGCGGGACCTCCGTCACAGCGTCGGTGCCTTCGTCCAACAACCTCCAGAACGAAGCGGGATCGTCGACGCGGCCGGGATAGCGACAGCCGATCCCCACGATCGCGATCGCCTCGTCACTCGCTTCGCCGCGCACGTCCACGGCCGGCGCTCCGGAGGAGGGGGCCGTGAGGATCCGCTCGCACAGGAACCTCGCGATCGACGCGGGCGTCGGGCAATCGAACACGAGCGTCGCCGGCAGCGTCCTGCCCGCGCGCGAGACGAGCGCTCTTCGTAGCGCGAGCGCCATCAGCGAGTCGAGCCCGTGCTCGCGCAACGGCAGCTCTGGCATCACATCATCGGCGCTCGGCAAGGAGAGCACACGCGCGACCTCGGCGCGTACCTCCTGAAGAACCGCCGCTTCGCGCTGCGCAGGAGGCAAACGCCGAAGCTCTCGGGCCCACGGCGAAAGCTCCTCGGACACGGCGAGCGGGTGCGCGCCGTGCACCGGCCGTGTGGCGCCGTCCCACACTGATCCGCTGGCCAACACCGACAGCGAGCGCGCCGCGATGCACACGCCGATCACCGCGGCGCACGCGCTGCCCAAGGACGCGAGCGACCAGGACTGAAGCAAGCTCCAACCCGCGACTCCCATACCCGAGGCAGCGACCAGCAGACCGAGTCCGCTCAGCCCCAGGAGGATCGCCTGTGCCGTGCGCGAACGCGCCCGCAGAGCACGTCCGCTCGTCCACACCACGAGGCAGAACGCGAGACACGCGGCGACGGTTCCCGGCAGCAAGACAGCATCGACCCCGAAGCGCGCGAACAAGACCAGCGCACTCATGATGAAGTAAACGTACCAGCTGGCAGTAAGACCACGAAGCTTGCCGTTGTTCTCCACGCCGTCTCCCCTGATCGCGCACAAGCGGCCGCCGATGCGCCGCCATGTCAACCGTTATCTCTCTCACTCGCTCTGTTCAAGGACGGGACGAGGTAGAGACGAGCTTTTATACGCCTGAAGAGTTGGCCTGCTCGTTCGAATGCAACCGGCGTGTGGACATGAAGTCACTCGACAACAAAGAGCGACCGGAACTATCACGGGCGTCTTCATTTTGATTCGTCCGAAGATGGAGACAGTGCACATGACGAGCTCCATATGCGCGGGCGCACGAGCAACGGAGTTGTGTTTGCTGACTTTGCACGGCTCTGTGCAGAGAGCGCCGAGCCCGAGAAGGTTCGACGCGCGCTCAGACTGCCGTGCTAGAACAACCCATCATGACGGAAGGCAGCATCGAGGCTACGCGCTACCACCGCGTATTCGGGCGCAGGAAGCCGAAGATTACCTACTTTGCGCGCGATTTCAGCGATTATCTTTTGATGAACGGGCTCGTGGCGCTCGTCGTCGCGGCCGTCTTTGGCGCCATACATCCCATGGCGCTCATCGGAATGGCACTGTGCCTCCTCATGACCGTCGCGTTCCCCGTCAGACGAGGCTTCAAGCTCGCCGCGCCGCTCATCCTGAAACGGCCGCAGGAGATCGTCTACACGCTGGTCTACAAAGTGCTCAATATCAGGTGGGAACTTTTTCTGGCCGTGTGCCTCGTCCTCAGCGAACAGGCGTTTATCGCGTTCCTGCCATCACTGCCGCACAAAGTGGACCTAATGCGCCAGGTTGGACTGGTCTTCTTTTACCTCAGCTTCACAATCGTAACCCTGTTCCGTACCCGCAGCTTGATCGATCACCTAAGAAAACGCGACATCGTCCGCGCGGTGCTTTCCGATGACACGGCTTGGAAGGCCACCATTGCCACCACCGGCCCCACGTTTGAGATCATCCACGCCTACGCGAGCGGCCTGCTCTCCCACATCACCACCACAGCGCCCTGGTACCTGGTCATCACCCTGCTCGACCACTCGATTTTGTTTCTGCCAGTAGGCTTCGTGTTGAGCGCGAGCCTGCAGCGGCATTTCTTCACGTGCCGTGAGTTTCGCCTCTGGGAGAAGAGAAAAAAGCAGGATCCCGCGAAGAGCGGGCCGCGGCCCGAGATGTTCGGTACGGTCGCCTCATGGTTTTACCGGGATCACTGGGTAGGCCACAACTCCGAGTTCGAGTTCTTGTATCTTCACGGGACCCATCACGACTCAATTCCGGTCGGCTTGATCGCGACAGGTGAAAACGGTCACCTCGAGGGCTTTCTCCGGTACTGCTTCGGCTATCCGACGGCCCTACTGAGCCCCATCTGGGCCTTCCTGGAGCTGACGTTCCTATTCATCCTGAATATCGGTAGCCACCAGTATGTCCCGGGAATCTATCCTTACAGTTACTGGCATTCGACCGGCAATGTGCATTTTCTCCATCACTTTGGCCGGCTGGTTCCATACGGCGTGACGACCGTCGGGCGACCACAAATCGACATGGAGCTAAACGGATATGATCCAGCCAATGCCCGCCGCAAGGCCTGGCAAGCGTTGGTCGATCAGTACGAACATGAGCTCCGCATCCGCTTTCCATCTCGGCTGTTTCCACCGCTACGCATCTACAAGTGAGCTTCCTCGCGACTCCCCCGCCATTCAGACGACGTCCACCAGCTTTCCTTGAAGCATCCGGCTCAGCAGACCGCGTTGCGCGGGCACCAAGTCTCGCTTCAGCTCGGAGTACAGCGCACTCTTGCCGCCCCCGATCTTGTCGAGGAGCGCCATCCCTCCGTCGAGCTTGTCGACGAACCAGACCTTTCCCCCGGTTTCATCGGGCGCAGACAGCAGGTGGCACGGATTGTAGGCCGGAATTTTCGGCAAGATCTCCGGTCCGTTCTTCACCGGATCCAACCAATACTCACCTGGCACGAAGGTGGGAAACGGCGGCCCCAGGCGCGCGCTCTCGCGTAGCGTCGTGCTCTTCTTGAGAGAAATGCGCGCCGTATCGGGCGGCTCCCGGCCGATGATGTCTTGCGTGCCGGGGAAGAACTTGGACCCCTCCTCGACCAGCCTATCGATTCCGGAGCGATCCTGAAACTCCGAATAGACGCCGAACTCCAAGAACGTGGTGTCGATGAGATCGGAAAACGCGTTGTCGCGTCGGTCGAACGTGGGCGCTTTGCCCCGCCGATTGGTCCAATACGCCGACCTCTCCACCCGAGCCAGGGCGTGATACCAGTGATCGATCGCCGACGCCAAGCTCATGGCGATCGAGCGATACGTGTTGTTGTACTGCGTCCACAAGTCACGCTTGTGTTGCTCCGGCAACGCCGAAGAAAACATGGAGGCGATCAGGTTGGCGGCTTGTGCCGCCGCGATGCAAGAGATGGTCACACCGCTCGAGAATAGCGGATCGACGAAGAAAGCTGAGTCACCGATCAGGATCCAGCGCTCATCGTAGTCGCACAGCCGGTCGCATATCATCGAATAATTGGTCGCCGTGAGGACCTTGTCGCTGATCGGCACGGCCTCGGCCGTCAGCTCCTTGAGATAAGGCGTCGAGCGCATCCGCTCCACGAAATACTTCATGTCCGTGTAGCGCTTGTTCGGCTCCTTGAGCACGGCGGGATCGGTCACCAGCCCGATCGAGTGCGTGGTGACGCGCTTGCCCATCACGTTCTTGCGGATGGGGATGTACCAAAACCATCCATCATCACAAGAGAAGCTGCCGATCGGCGAGAGCGGCCCGTGGAATTGCGACCACGAGTACCAGGACTCCATCTCCTGGATGAACTTGCCGCCCACGAAGTGATTCCAGATGGCGATGTTCCGGTAATCGGAGAGGAACGTACGCTTGGCCCCGGTGATCGGCGTCTGCCGGCCGGTGCACTCGACGAAAAAGCGGCAGAACGCAGTATCGCCGTTCTCGAGTTCGACGCGCGTGACCTCCCCCTCACGCTCGATAGCGCGGACCGCGGCGCCCTCTGTGACATGCGCGCCGAGCTCGCGGGCATGGTTCAGCAATAGCTGATCGAACTCCGAGCGGTTGACGTGAAACGCCCAGCGGAACACGCCATCTTTCTGGTAGCTCGGGAATTCGAACTGTCCTTGGTAGGGTAGGACGTCATTCCATGCGTAGATGCCACCTGCTTTTCTTATTCCGCAGTCGCTATCGATAACCTTCTGCAGCGCCCCCGTGCGCTCGAGGAGGATCGTCGTCCTGTGCGCCAGGCTCTCTCCGATTCGCTCCCGCGGAAAGAACTCCTTCTCGAAGACGGCGATGTCCAAATCGAAGTTCTTGCGAAGCAGAGAAGCAAGCATCGATCCGGCCGGTCCGCCCCCCGCGACGATGACGTCATAGACTTGCTTTTCCGACATGATAGCGTCCTCCCGAGCCGATCACTTCATGAGTGGCACCACGTTCGCTGATCCATCACGCAAAATGCCGCTCATGTCGAGCGAAGCGCGGTGCGTTCGATCGAGCAGTCACGGCCCGTGGGCGTTACCGTCACGCGAAACGTCGCGCGGGGATGAACGCGACACTGGAACGACGTCGTCGACTCTCTTATGCCATGGCATCTCTTCCGTGATGCGAGTCATGGTTGTGCTGCGCGAGAAATCGTGGCCACCCAGTTGGGGGCCGACGCGCTGCGAACATGGCTGCTCTACATGGGTAAGGTCAACGATAAAACACAATGACTAAGGACTATCCGCTTCGTTCGTCCCCGTCTGTCCAGACACCGATCCTGCGTGCCCTGCACGTCGAGGACGAAGCGCGTCCGCCGGAAGCGGTGCACGCATTGCCGTGGCTGGCTTTCGCCCAGCTGGGTACATTCACCTCACTGCTCTACCTATTTCGAATCGAGAGCGAGAATCTGTCTCGAGTCTTCTTAGTAGGCTTGGGCGGTTTCGCAGCCAGCGCGATCGCCGCGCCCGCGAGGCGGCACTGGATCTTCCTTGCCACTTCGGCCGTCGCTGGCGCGGTGACTGTCGGACC